>NZ_JAHRFA010000008.1:42629-141880 GCF_020883045.1 Microcoleus sp. CAWBG58
TAGTGAGGACTTTAGTCCTCTCCAAATGCGGACTGAAGTCCTCACTACAAACTAAACTTAAGGTTCGTAGTGAGGACTTTAGTCCTCTCCAAATGCGGACTGAAGTCCTCACTACAAACTTATCTTATTGAGAATCCGCCAAGATGGATGAGTTCACATATCCCGTTGAAATTCCTCAAGCACATCCATCAACTGCACTTGACACTGCATCGGAATCAAATCTGCCAGCGGCACTTCTCGCTTGCCGCCGCCCAACTTGACTGGAATTCCTTGCAAAACTCGTGCAACTTTGTCATCATTTAAAGTGCCATCTTCCAGCATCGGATAAAGTTGTTGGGCAACAACGGTATGCAGGTGAGCATCACGGAGATACAAATGCCACTTGGCAATGTCAATGTAGACATTTTCGCCGATTTGGGCGGCTAAGGATTCGATCGCAACTGTAGTATTAGCCATATCTAAAAAAGCAAATTATTTGTGCTGGATTAAAACAGTTAACAAATCGCCGACAACTGCCATCAGCCAGAATCTTTGGTTAAAGGCGAATAATCGGCGATCGCAAAAATGAAAATTGCGTGGGCCAAAACTACTAGAGCCCATACACCCGTTACTGTAACAGCCCAAGGCCAATCAGCTTTTTGCAAATTTTGAACAAACCACAAACCTGAATTGGAAGCAGAAAAAAGACCGACGTGGATCGCAAAATTCATGCGATCGTCTAATTGACGGTACTCTGGGTCTTTGCGATCGGGTTTGCGGGGCCAACGAGGAGGCATAGTTTTTCACTTGATGTTAGTAGTTCTGTGCCTATTTTAAGCATAAGTGCTACTTTTTGAATTCTGCCTCCCCCCAAGGCCGGAACTTTATCCCTCTAAATTTTGATAGTCTCCCGATTTGCCGCCGCTTTTGCTTACCAGTCGAATCGATTCAATGGCGATCGACTTGGACAACCCCTTAGCCATATCGTACAGAGTCAGCGCTGCGATCGAAACCGCCGTCATCGCCTCCATTTCCACACCAGTTTCCCCCTTAATTTTCACCGTCGCCCGAATTTGATACCCCGGCAACCCAGCATCCGGTATCACCTGCACTTCCACGCTGCTAATGGGTAGAGGGTGACACAGAGGAATCAGATTAGCCGTTTGCTTTGCCGCCATAATTCCAGCCAGCCTTGCAGTGCCCAATACATCGCCTTTCGGCGCATTCCCCGCTTCAATTGCCGCCAACGTCTCCGGCAGCATCCGCACCCGCGCCGCAGCCACAGCCTGCCGCACAGTTGCCACTTTCGCCGAAACGTCCACCATTTGGGCTTCCCCGCTGTTGTCGAGGTGAGTTAGCTGCGCGCGATCGGGCAATTTAGAAAAACTTTCAGAAAGGTCTTGCATTATTTTGAGAATGGTGTTAGTATTAGATTCTGTGCGGGACAGAGATTGTTCAATTTTAAATTAAATCTCAAATTTAATCTGAAATTTCAACTCTCAAACCAACAGTAAAAACAATAAGGGCTTGTAGCTTAGTTGGATAGAGTGCATGGCTACGAACCATGAGGTCGGGGGTTCGAATCCCTCCAAGCCCATTATCAAAAGCAACGCATCCTACAGTATTTTGTAGGGTGCGTTGTTGTTTAAAGTTGCTAATCTTCTTGTGGGATGGGCCGGAGAGCCCGTCCCGATACAGTAATACCCATTTTAAAAAATAATCTAATAGTATTCTTGTCCCCCCCCTTTGCAAGGGGGGGTTAGGGGGGGTAAAAGGGACTCAAAGAGTGTTGCATGATTTTAGAGAAATGGTATCACCTATTCAAAGCATAAACATCTTTGCCGCGCCCGATCGCAAATTTCAGCGAATGAGACAAATCCTTGCTAGACAAAGTAATAAAAATCAACAAAGCCAAAGCAGCGAGTGAAGCCGCCAAACCAAACATATTTCTGTAGCCAACTTGTTCAGCAACAAAGCCCAAAGTCGGGCCAGCAAGCGCAATCCCCAAATCAAACCCGCCAATACAAATCGAAAATAAACGACCTCTTTCTTGAGGTTCGCACCTATCCGACATCAGCGTCACCATCATTGGCATAACAGTACCGCCAGCCGTACCTTCAACCAAAGCCGCGATTAAAAAAGCACCGCTGCTGTTAGCAAAATACAACAATAACATAGACACGGCATAACAGATTAAGCCGCCAGAAATAAACAAGCCGCGGCCGTATTTGTCCGAAGCCCGCCCCGTCACCAACCGCAAACTGAAACTGGCGATAGCCGCCGTAGAATAAAATAATCCCGGATTCAAATTAACCTTGGTTTCTTGGATAAACAAAGGCATAAAAGTGCTCAAAGTTCCGAATACCAAACCAACCAGCAATAGCACCAAAGCCGGAATCCGCACCCGGGGATTCCACAGCATTTGCCAGTATTTTTGGCTGTTTTTGTCCTCAGATAGCGAGTCAGACTTTGTTAACTCAGCGAAATTCGGTTCCACAACTTTGGTGGTAATAAATAAAGCTGTTGTGGCGAAAGCCGCCGACATCGCAAACAAAGCAGGATAACCAACCGCAGCTTGGACAAATCCGCCCATCGCCGGGCCAAATGCCAAACCGATAGGGGCGGCCAAACTCATATAACCAATTAATTCGCCCCGCTTTCCTGGCGGCGACAAATCTGTGACCAAAGCGCTGTAAGCTGTAGTAAAAGCAGCGATGCTAATGCCGTGAAAAGCACGCAGAACTAACAGTAATGGGACAGATTGAGCTAACAGGTAGCCGATAGGGGCAAGTGCAGCCACAGACACGCCTAGCAGCAAAACTTGTTTGCGCCCCCGGCTGTCGGCTATTTTACCCAACTGCGGCCTCGATAGCAAAAGCCCGATCGCAAATGCACCCATCACAAAGCCAATTTGCTGCTTGCTACCGCCCACAGATTGAACGTACAGCGGCAAAGTTGGCAGCAGCGAAGCCAAGCTACACCAGAATAGCAAGCCTGCTGTGAATAAAGTTATCAAGCTGCGTTTTGGTTGGGGTTCGATGTCCCTAAAAATATTCAAGATGCAACTTCCCTTTAAATTTTATGATTACCAATTACCCATTCCCAACACTCCTGGATTAAACAGGCACTCTGATGGGAGGCTCACTTTTAGGTATGTTGTTGCGCTTCAGCGCTCTTTTGCATATATTAAAGAGCGCTGAAGCGCAACAACATACCTTTATTTAAGCTGACATTTGCGTAAGCCCTGACCAATTTACACCTCACTAACTTAAGAATTTCCCCATCTATTTCTGTCAAATTTTACCAATCAACCTCGGCCCTTTCCTCCACTACCCGCTGATAAACCCATTCGGTTTCCATTGCCAACTTCGGCCAACTAAATCGACGTTCCAAATCCTCATAAGCATTGTCAACCAGCCATCGCCCATAACCAGGATTTCTCAGTACCTCCAAAATCCCCCAGGCCAAAGAATCGCGATTGTTAGCCTCAGTAACAACACCAGTTTTTGTATGCTGCACTACCTCCGGCAAGCCGCCCGCATTCGACACCACCACAGGTACTCTTGCAGCAAAGCTTTCTAATGCTACAATCCCAAAAGGTTCGTAAAGACTGGGGAAAACGGCGCAGTCAGCCACCGTCTGGAATTTGTCGAGATGTTCCTCAAACATAAAACCCGTAAAATAACACTTATTCCAAATTCCTAAATTCCAAGCCATAACTTTGAGATGGTCTGTATTGCCGCCACCAACAATAACAATTTTTGCGTTACCCCCCATTTCCCTAATTACTTGAGGTGCCGCATTGAGAAATACAGCAATGCCTTTTTCGTAGCTAATTCTGCCTACATAATAAACTATTTTTTCGTGGTCTGCTGCAAACTTGCGGCGGAAATCCATCGCATCAAATTCGTCCCTGCGCGGCTTTTTTTCCGGTCTAATTCCGTTATAAATTACCTCTATTTTGTTCCACGGAGTCGATAGTACCAGTTCAGCTTCCCGCCGCATATAGTCGCTGCAAACAATGACGCGCCAAGCGTTATAAGCGAGGTCGTTTTCCTTGGCGTTAATGTAGCGCTGCCCGTCATTGTGGAGGCCGCTGAAGCGCCCGTATTCGGTGGCGTGGATGGTGGCAATTAGCGGTACTTTAAAGGTATGCTTGAGGGCGATCGCCGCATCTCCCACCAGCCAATCGTGAGCGTGAATCAAATCAAAGGGGCCTTCTTCTAGCATTAGTTTGCCGCCTTGGTGCCCCATGCTTTGGTTGAGGTTCGCCACCCAGTGAAAAAAGTCCTTGGCGTGCCCGACTACTACACGATGCACCTCTATTCCTTCAACCACTTCGTACATCGGCGCGTGACCGAACTCTACTGTAATTAAATGAATCGAGTGGCCTAGCTTCACCAATTCTGGATACAGTTCCGATACGTGGCGGGCGATACCGCCGACTATTCTGGGAGGAAACTCCCATGCCAATACCAAAATTTTCATCTTTCTTCCCTCCTAAGAATTTATATATCTTAATGTTTATTGTTTACTACTTTATTGTATAATGCACAGCCTTAAATGTTGATCGATCGCAAATCTATGCCCGAGGGCTGACTTTTGGCAGCAACAAGGACGGAAAATTATGCAGAAACCGGGTGTTTGTAGCAATTGCTCTCTGGCCCGGTTTCTGGAATATTTGGCCTAAACCGACAGTTTCGGGCGATCGCGCATACCCGATTACCCTTGCTTCAAAATCGGTGCCAACTCCTGGCGAAAACGAGTCCAAGCAGCCACCGATGCAGAATTAGAAGCAGCGCCCTGACGCATTAAAATCGCGCCGTCTTCAAAGCCAACAATTCCGTAGTCTCCAGATTTGGACATTCGATCGATCGCCGGTACGATTTGCTGCAACTGTCCGCGTTCCCGGCGAAACGCAGCTTGATACCGCTGCAACTGCCACATATCGGCAATTACATATTCCATCTTCACTGCCTCTCCCGCATCATTCCGCAGTTCAAACATTGGAAACCGGAGAATTTCCCGGCGGCTTGACAAAATCGGCACAATAGTATTCGTTGCAGCCACGCTAGCATTAGCAGGAATTTTAGCCAACAGCGGGCGCACTTGAGACACGTGCTGCCACTGTCTGATGAGAGGAACCTGCACCCAAGGATCGATCGCATCGGGCAAAATAAACGAAAAAGTCCGATTAGGATTAGACGTGAAGGTAAAAAATAGCGACAAGCAGATGCAAAACCCCCAAAAGCGGCGAAACTGCGAAGACGAAGGGAAAGGAAACACCGCATTCGGAAAACGTAAGATTGTTTGTTCTCCCCTCCTAATTCTATCTTCTTCCTGTTGACGGCCAGCCCACCACAGGATTGCCCCGTAAAACAGCCCCGGAACCACAGTCATCGCATAGCGAATATTAATCGCCAGCACCGATTCTCCTTTAGCTAAAAATAGCTTCAGCAGCGGGAAGCCTGCGATCGTCCAAGATGCGGGCGCTACTGCAGGAACCAAGGCTAACGGCAACCACTGACCCAGTAGGTATCTAATCTTACCAAAAAGTGGCGTAAATAGCTCAGTCACCAACCGCCCGGGATTGCTAACCATTCCCCAAAGAATTTCCAGCGTCGAAGCTTCATCTCCATCGGCATATTGACCGAAGCGTTCCATCATAAACCGCTGGGAGATATCCGCAGAAAACAAAGGCATAATCAGATTGGTTAGGGCGATCGTGTAACCAAAACTGAGAATGCAGACAGCCAAACCAGTCCGAGGGTAGCGCCGGCTCAAAATCATGTAAGCCCCCACCCCAAACAAAACAATTCCCGAATCTTCTCGCACGGCCAAAATTAGAGTGGCGAGCATCCCAAACATCGGCCACCAGCGCTTCTCCATCGCCAGCAGCAAGCCGAAGACATAAAGCGGAATTTGACAAACATCGTGAAAATTGCCCAAAGTCGGGCCGATAACGGCGTTAGCTGCGTAATAGCTCACGACAATTGTCGCCGACAGTCGCGGTTCTAGATAGTGTCTGGCGAGAGCGTACAAAACTAAACCAGCCGCCGTAATTAAAGTCACCTGCAACACCGTCAAAGTAACAGGAGAGGGGAACAGCGAGTAAATTGGCAGCCACAGCATCAGCGCTGGGGTGAAATGCTGCCCCAACCGATAGTAAGATACAGACGGGAGCTGATTTTGGTGAACCACGTTAGTGGACAAAGCCGAAGACAGGGAACTTTCAAACAAGTGACCCCGAGTGCCGTTCCAAAAAAGTTGATTGAAAATGCCTTGGTCGTATGTAGCGTAAAAGCTGTAGTAGCGGTGCAGCGTCAGCAGCAGGCACAGCACAAAAAAGGCGGCCGCCACTTGAACCACTACCCGCAGCGACTCATTTTTCTTCCATCTCAAAAATGTCATTGGCCCGCCGTAATGAAATCATCGGACAATAGCATAAATCTAAAGTAAGTATTAAATTAAAGTAGATAGTGAAATAACTCGGCTCCGTAATGGTCAATTATTTTCACCCGATCGAAAAAGTCAACAGCGTCAATCCAACATCCGGCACCGACGACACCGACTGTTCTCCCGAACAGCCGACCAATCCTGCACCGCTTTTACAGCTTTTGCTGTTCGTAGACAAGCGTCCCTCTTCCAGGGAACAGACCAGACACATCCGCAAGTCCCTACAGGATTTGAAGGCAGAGTGCGACTTTGAGCTTCAAGTCATCGACGTAGGAGAACAGCCGGATTTAGCCGAACACTTTAAACTCGTAGCCACTCCCTCGCTGCTCAAAATTCATCCTGAGCCCCGACAAACTCTCGCCGGCAGCAATTTGATCGCCCAACTCGAACACTGGTGGCCCCGCTGGAAGCGTTCTGTAGAAGAATGTGCAGCTCAGCAGCAGTCTGCCTCGGCTCTGGCTGCCAATCTGGTAGATCCAAAACCCATCTATTCCGTTGCTTGCGCCACCGAACTCGTACAGCTTGCGGATGAAGTTTTTCGGCTCAAACAGGAAAAAGAACACCTGCAAGAGCAGTTGCAGTTGAAAGACAGGATTATTGCGATGCTGGCTCACGACTTGCGAAATCCCTTGACAGCAGCATCTTTGGCTTTGGAGACTTTGGAGTCAAATCAGAAGGTGAAGGAAGGGCAAAAGTCCCGTTTGACACCGACTCTGGCGGCTCATTTGATGAAACAAGCCCGCCGCCAAATCCGAATTGTCGATCGCATGATTACAGATATCCTGGAAGCAGCACGGGGTACTAACGCTCAACTCCACATTGAACCCAAAAAAATCGAACTGAGGGCGATTTGTCAAGATGTAATCCTGCAATTTCAAGACAAATTTCAGGCTAAAAGTCTGAATTTAGAAACAGACATTCCCGCAGATTTGCCCTTGGTTTATGCCGATCCCGATCGCATCAAACAAGTCATAGTCAACCTGCTGGACAACGCCAGCAAGTACACCCCAGAACAAGGAACTGTTAATCTTTCTATTCTTCACCGCACCGCTTACAAAGTTCAAGTCAGCATTTGCAACAGCGGCCCGGGAATTCCCGAAAAAGATTGTGCGAGCATTTTTGAAGACAGCTATCGCTTGCAGCGAGATAAATCAACAGACGGTTACGGCATTGGGCTGTCTTTGTGTCAAGGCATCATCCGCGCCCACTACGGTCAAATTTGGGTAGACTCAGTACCCGATCGAGGCAGTTGTTTTCACTTTACCTTGCCCATTCAAAAGTAATAATTAGTTGTTAGGAATGAAAAATATATAACTTGCACAATTAAAGCCCAGAAGCCTTGATGCGAGATAGAGTATTCCTCAATTAGTCACCTTATTTATTTTTCATTCCTTAGTTGTTAGTTGTGATTCATGCCCTATGCCCTATGCCCTATGCCCTATGCCCTATGCCCCATTCCCTATGCCCTATGCCCCATTCCCTAAAGTTTAACTCGATCGCAGTGCAGCGATAATCTGTTCGTTTGCCTTGGGAAAAGTAAACTGGTCAATTTCGTCGAGTGTCACCCAGCGAATTTCATCGCATTCGATCGTTTGCGGTTCCCCGCTGATGTAGCGGCAGTGGTGGACGTAGAGCCTCACTGTAAATTTAGTATAGTCGTGGTCAATTGTAATCAAGCGATCGCCCACTTCCACGACAATCCCCAACTCCTCCATAATTTCCCTTTGTATGCAAGCTTCGATCGTTTCTCCCGGCTCTATTTTACCGCCCGGAAACTCCCAAAAACCGCCATGCAGTCCGTGTTGTCGGCGCTTGTCAATCAAAATTTGTTGTCGGTCATTCCAGATCGCAGCAACGCCGATAACTTTGTGGGCCAAAGGAGTAAGAGACATATTAATTAGGAATGGGAATGGGGAATTGGGAATTGGGAATTGGGAATTGGAAAATAATATCAATAATTATTTTATTATTTCATCTAAAGTCAACAATTCCATAATCTAAAATCTAAAATCTAAAATTTTAAGCCCCCATCTTCCGAAGGGGGCTTGACACTTGTACAACTTAAATGTTAATAATCAACTAATCATCCGAACCGTGTCTTTCGCTAGCTTGAATCGACTTTTCAAAAGTCATTCGCTGTTCGGCATTTTTGAGAAAATAGCCGCTAATCATAGCCGAGGCGAGCAATCTACCCAAATGTTCGCGACTGGTAGTCACTGTCACCCCGAAATGTTCCGAAGGTAAATTCCCCAAAAGCCCGACAATATTTCGCTCCATTACTTGAAACACTTCGTGAGAAGTCGGCTTGGACAACTGAGAAACAGTGTCGGGAGCCATTGACTGCACGTATTGCCATAATAAATTAGCATTTTCTCCGTCTTCTTCAAAGAATTCAGGGGATTTATTAGATGAGTTGCTCACGAGTACCTCCGTTTCAGAGACAGCTTGTTATTTTAGATGCGGGCGGTTAAATTAAATAACCGTTATTCGATCGCTGCTGATATTTATTACCAAGTAATTACTAATGTAGCAGGACAGTCGCAGCAACCAAGTGGGTACAACCGAATTAAAGGCGGCGGTTTTTACGATTTTAGATTGGAGAATGGCGATCGCGACCAAATGCCCGATCGCCCTTCCCCGAATAGCAGGGGTTTGAAACCCTTACTCATGAAAGCAGATTGTGATAAGAACAAAGTTTAAATCTCCGTTCTTATCACTTCGCCCTCAACTGTCAACTGTCAACTGTCAACTGTCAACTGTTGACCTAGCTGGCAAGATAATCGTTGATATCTTGCTTGCGCTTGCGGAGTTTGGTTAAAGCTTCCCGTTCAATTTGACGCACCCGTTCCCGACTGATATTCAGACGATCGCCTATTTTTGCCAAAGTTAAAGTTTGCCCGTCTTCTAAACCGAACCGCAATGCCAGGACTTCTCGCTGTTGCTGAGTCAGTTCCGCCATTAGGTGGTCTAAGTCAGTCCGCAGGGAAGATTGCAGGGCAAAATCTTCTGGAGTAGTACCCGTATCTTCCAACAAATCGCCCAACTCAGTATCTTGATTGTCTCCCACGCGCAAGTCCAGTGAAAGTGGCAGGCGCGCGCGATCGAGATATTCGCGAATTTGCTTGGGAGTCAAATCTAACTCTGACGCCAATTCAGCAGCAGTAGCCGCGCGGCCGAGCTGTTGAGCTAGCAGGCGCTGAGCTTTTTTAATTTTGTTGAGCTTTTCGGTAATGTGGATCGGCAAGCGGATGGTGCGACCTTTTTCGGCGATCGCCCGAGTAATTGCTTGACGAATCCACCAATAAGCATAAGTTGAAAATCTGTAGCCCTTAGTCGGGTCAAATTTTTCTACTCCCCGCTGCATCCCGATCGTACCTTCCTGAATGAGATCGAGCAAATCTACGTTGCGCTTGATGTATTTCTTGGCAACAGACACTACCAGGCGGAGATTGGCTTCCACCATTTGGCGCTTGGCCCTTTCCCCGTTCTCGATCGTCCGCTGCAACTGTGCCTCAGACAGCCCGACTGTCTGTGCCCATTCAGCCGCCGTCGGGTCGCGGCCTAACTCTTCGGCTAAAATATTTTTTTCCTGATGCAGTGCGGCTGAGCGCTGTACCTGTTTCCCGTAGAGTATTTCTTGCTCATGGGTCAACAGCGGAACGCGACCGATTTCCCGCAAGTAAGCGCGAACAGAATCTGTATCTGAGGACTTAAGAGTTTTCATGAGCTTTTCCCGCTGAGGATCTGTGCCTCTAAAGGTTTGCGGCGTAGCAAACCCCTAGCTTTAGCTGGGAAGGAAAGCGGGCGGGGACTTGCGCTTTCCTTCCATTTAAAGAGGCTTAATTTTATGGTAGCTAGCTGTTACTCCCAGTCAGAACCGTCTCAGGTTAGGTTTTGGTTGGAGGTACACAATGCTACTTATGTTAAGAATCTTAACATTTCTGAGAGCAGTTGACTACATTTCTTTACATTTATTTCAGGGAAGCCTGCACTCTTGCTACGAGAGTACCCGGAAACAAGCTTTGTAGTTGCATCATGGTAAACAAAATCGGGCAAATCTCAGAGAGGGAGAGTTGACAGTTGACAGTTGACAGTTGACAGTTGACAGTTGACAGTTGACAGCCAACAGGTGGCAAAAGACAAGGGTTGACTGATGGGCGTTGCTTAATTGGGGTATGAAAATGGATCGCTTGAAAATTCAGAACATTGACTGACTGGCTGATTTCATTTTTTACATTGAGTCGTTCATACCGTTGCAGCAGCAACACCGACCAATAACCAATGATTAATGACCAATGACTAATGACCAATGACTAATCACTAATGACTTCTTTGCCGTTGAGCTTCGTACAAGATGAGGGCTCCGGCGATCGACACATTTAGAGATTCTACGCCGCGGCTTAGGGGGATTTGGATTTGTCGATCGGCTAAACTTCTCAATTCTGGGGACAATCCAGAACCTTCGTTGCCCAAAACGATCAGAGTCGGCACTCGCAAATCAACTTCCCAATAAGTTAAACTGGCGCCGGCAACGGTTGCTAAAATTTGCATTCCCCGATTTTTATACCCGGATACTTCCGTGGTTAGATCGGGAGTGACTGCTACTGGCAGCTTAAACCAAGCTCCTGCTGAGGCGCGCAGCACCTTGGGATGGTCTAAATCAGCGCTGTCTGAACTCAGCAGCAAGCCGTCGGCATTAGCAGCAGCGGCGGTGCGGACGATCGCCCCCAAGTTGCCAGGATCTTGGATTGTTTCTAAGGCTATTCCTAAAGTTGAGATTTCTGCGGGTTGTGTTGCGGTACGGGGTGCGGTGGCGATAATGCCGTCGGGTTGGACTGTAGTGGCGATCGACTCTAAGACCTTGGCACTGACTAATTCTGTGCGATCGGCTAAACTAACAATTTGCTCCCACACTTCGGCGTGGCGATCGAGCCATTCGGGAGTGCAGCAAACCGTTGCTAACGGATATTTGGCAGCACAAGCTTCTTCTAGCAAATGCGTACCTTCGAGTAGAAATAATTGTTGTTCCCTGCGTCCCTTAGAGCTGTGCAGCTTGCGGATTTCTTTGACTAAGGGGTTTTGAATACTTGTCAGCATTGTTTAATTCAGCAGAGCGAATGGGGTTATTACCTGTATCGGGATTAACCCCAAACTTTTTTCTGCCTTGGGAATGCGGAACCCGGGACTTGAACCCGGAAGGCTTGCACCACATGAACCTGAATCATGCGCGTCTACCAATTCCGCCAGTTCCGCATTGGTCACGAATTACTACTGTGCACTATGTTTGTGCGTCTGTCAAGTGTTTTTTGCAATTAAATTTTAATTCAGGGCCCGCCACCTCAACCACCGCCAAAAACTCAGAATTGCCACAAAAATTCAAAATCTCAAACCCAAAACTGCCTAACCCCAGTACGATCGATCTAGTTAGCAAAAAATAAGTAAAAAGACTACCGGAGTAAATTATATGGATCTGGTCGTACTCCAGAACTGGCTGGACAACATCTCCTTTGCCATCTTGTTCGCAACAATGCTCATTTACTGGGTGGGAACAGCATTCCCCGGCATTCCCTACCTCTGGGCCTTGGGCACCGCAGGGATGGCTGTCGCCAACCTCTCCATCGCCGCTTTACTCGGTTCTAGGTGGATAGAAGCCGGCTACTTCCCGCTCAGCAACCTTTACGAATCCCTATTTTTCCTAGTTTGGGGAATCACCGCCATCCACCTAGTCGCGGAAAACATGAGCCGTTCCCGCCTAGTTGGAGCAGCCACATCCCCCGTAGCAATGGCAATATCCGCCTTTGCAGCCCTGACTCTGCCCGACACCATGCAATCGGCAGAGCCCCTAGTACCCGCCCTCAAATCCAACTGGCTGATGATGCACGTTAGCGTCATGATGCTGAGTTACTCAACTTTAATGGTAGGAGCATTGCTGGCGATCGCATTTTTAATCGTCACCCGCGGCCAAAAAATCGAACTCACAGGTAGTTCCTTCGGCACCAACGGCAACCGCAACGGCAACTACCGCCTGCAACGCCCGCAAAATCCCGAACCTCAAACCCTCGAAACCGTAGGCGACAGCGCCTTAGCTTTCAGCGAACCCTCTTTCAACTCCAACAATAACGGTTTTGGCGCCACCGCAGTCCTAGAATCAGCAACAGTTCAAACCGCATCAACTGCCGCAACCCAAACCTCAGAACTTCTCTCGCCCCAGCGCTTGAATCTAGCAGAAACTCTTGATAATATTAGCTATCGCATCATCGGTTTAGGATTTCCCTTACTGACAGTTGGGATTATTGCCGGTGCCGTTTGGGCTAACGAAGCTTGGGGTTCATACTGGAGTTGGGATCCGAAAGAAACTTGGGCGCTGATTACTTGGTTAGTATTTGCAGCCTACCTGCACGCCCGCATCACTCGCGGCTGGCAGGGAAGACGCCCAGCAATTTTAGCCGCCACAGGTTTTGTAGTAGTTTGGATTTGCTATCTAGGCGTCAATCTGTTAGGTAAAGGTTTACATTCCTACGGTTGGTTTTTCTAATTTCTGAACGACAAATCAGTCCCAGAGAAACGGAATAAATTACCGAATAGGGATTAATATAATCTCCAGTTGTAGGCAGCTATTTTCACCAAAGTGTGTCAACTTAAGCCTAAAATCCTTTGTATCTATTCCTCTCCCTCCTTCTTAATGGCTAGGCAAGGTTACAGATAGGTACGTAGTTGGGCTTTAGCCCTCTTTATTCGTATAAAGAAAGAGGGCTAAAGCCCAACTACGTACCTTAGACCGTTACTACGTTTGATATTAAGTTGACACAAAGGCAATGCCCACTTTGTTAAACTACTAAGACTGTAAAAGTTTACTCCCTCTTCCTTCTTCCTTCATTAAAATGACAATTGATATGGACGATTCACAAATATTTCTCAAAGAAGACGATGTTTTGTCGGCTCCTACC
This sequence comes from Microcoleus sp. CAWBG58, assembly GCF_020883045.1. Taxonomy (NCBI): domain Bacteria; kingdom Bacillati; phylum Cyanobacteriota; class Cyanophyceae; order Oscillatoriales; family Microcoleaceae; genus Microcoleus; species Microcoleus sp. CAWBG58. Next base: position 56,012 of record NZ_JAHRFA010000008.1, read on the forward strand.
AGCGCTTTGATGTATCAATGTACGTTCAAAGTCAACGAATATATGACCATTCTGAATTCAAGATTGCTAGAAGAAAGATTATTGTCAGACGGCATGGATTGCGAGCTGTTAAGTTCAGGAAAAGGCTGGACACAAGGAAAAGTTAGATTGCGCCTGGAGTTCATTCCCATCGAACCTGAGGTGAAAAAACAAAAAGCCCTTCCCGCCGCCCCGGAAGAATCTAACATCGCCCAAAATAACGCCGAAGATAGCTCAGACTCAGAGCAAATTGATACAAATGAGCCATTAGATGTCACCGACTCAACAGAAATAAGTAATGATTTTCCTATTTCTAGGTATCCAGACAGCAACCCCCACAGTCGAGGAATGTGGAGCTAAGAAGGTAGAGGGGGAGAGGGGGAGACGGGGAGACGCGGAGAAATCTTCGCTTTTCCCGAATCCTTCTTTTTATCCGCTGGCGCAGCCGAAGCGAGTCTTCGTCTTTTTTCTATAGCGGTTCTCCAAAAGTGAGGTATGCCCAATGCCCAATGCCCAATGCCCTATCCCCTATTCCCATGAGTACCTCATATGGGAACTCGAAAAGCTATATCTTCCGTTTTCCTTGTTCATGACAAACTGCTTTCATGGTTGAATCTTCCAATTGGACGCACCTCCACGCTCAACTGCACCGGACACTGCTGAAACGACAAATCTTGCCCTCAAATCAGCGATTGTTAGTAGCAGTATCCGGCGGGCAAGATTCTCTGTGTACGCTCAAATTACTGAGGGATTTGCAGCCCAAATGGGGGTGGAATCTAGCCATTGCTCACTGCGATCATTGCTGGCGTTCTGATTCCCAATCTAATGCAAATCATGTAGAAAATTTAGCTAAAAATTTCGGAATATCCTACTATTTGCAAACGGCATCGGACATTCCTAAAACCGAAGCAGCCGCCAGACAGTGGCGGTATCAAGCTTTAACCGAAGTTGCGATCGCCCACAACTACCCCTACATTGTCACAGGCCACACAGCCAGCGATCGCGCGGAAACACTCCTCTACAACCTAATTCGCGGCAGCGGCGCCGACGGACTTTCTGCCCTGACTTGGACGCGCCCCCTTGCCGATTTTCGATTGGGGGATTCTGAGGAAAATCATAACTCCCAAATATCTGCCGATTTGCGATCGCACAATCTAGATACAACTCCCAAATCAAAAATCGAAAATCCCAAGTCTAAAATCTACTTGGTTCGTCCTTTGCTGGAAATAACTCGATCGCAAACCGGTCAATTTTGTCAAGAGCAAAAACTACCAATTTGGGAAGATTCCACCAATCAAGATTTGCAATATGCGCGCAACCGAATTCGATCGCAATTATTGCCTTATTTAGAAACTCATTTCAACCCAAAAGCCCAACAAGCCCTCGCCCAAACAGCCGAGCTGCTGCGCGCCGATGTCGAATATCTCGAAATAGCAGCCAGTGAATTACTACAGCGAGCCATCTCTCCAATTACAGATAACCCGCAGTTGCAAATTCAACTCCCCGTCAAGTTAAATCGCCCAATTTTGCAAACAGCACCACTGTCATTGCAGCGGCGAGCAATGCGACAGGTATTGCTACAAATATTGCCCTGTGCACCCAGTTTTGACAGCGTAGAAAAACTCACCAGCTTAATCCTAGCGCCCAACCGATCGCAAACCGATCCATTTCCTGGAGGAGCAATCGCCAGAGTTGAAAATTCTTGGATCGCGATCGATATTTAATTTTAGGCGCTTGGCAGAAAACTCGAAACAGCTTGCCGCAGATCCGAAACAACCCGATCTTGCTGCTCTCCAGTTTGCTGTACGCGATCGAGTTCTCCCCCCACCGCTTCCAGCTTTTGGCGCAGCCCGCTCAAATTGTCCTGCACCGGTTGCAACATTTCTTGATAAACATTCACCCGGCCCCAGAGTTCCGCCATAGCACCTTTCTGGTTGAACAAATTCTGCTCTAACTGCTTAAGTTCATTGCGTTTCGCTTCACTTTCCCCCTGAAGGCGGTTGAAATTTCCCTCAATTTGAGATATTCCTTCCCGTACCTGCTGAATTTCGGTTTCCAGCCGTTGCAATTCTTGGCTTTGCTGCTGGCGTTGAGTATTGAGCTGTGTGACGATCGGCCCCAAATCAATCTCACCGGGTGCTGTTTTTTGAGGATTAGCAGTACCCAAGCGACGCCAAAGCACTGCCTGATGCTGCTTCAAAACATTTTCCCGTTCCTGCAAGCGGAGGCGCTGTCCCACCAAAGTTTCATTCAACATCTGATAACTTTCGAGTTCATCGGCCATTTCATTTTCCAAAGCCATGCGATCGTACTCGGAAGCCGCTTGAATTTTGGCTTGCAGCTCCTCGATTGTCTCCCGCTGGAGAGTCAACTCCTCCTCTTGATCGTTAACAAACCGGAACACCTTTTCCAAATCCTCTTGCAGGTGTTGCACCAGCCCCTGTAATTCCTCAACCGGCATCTGCTCCAGAGCAGACACATCTACTACCTGCTCCACAGCCCCAGCACCCGAACCAGACGCCAACCCGGAGATTTGCTGGTACATAGCCTCAACAGCCTTCACCTGCACAGACATAGACTGAGCCTGCTCTTGCTTAGCGCTGAGGGTACACTGCTGCCCTTTGAGTTGGGCCCGAGCTTGCGCCAAAGCATCTTGGGATTGATACCACTCCTGCCAGCGGCTTTGGAGGCTCTGATTTTGTCGATCGACCTCTTCCTGCTGTTGCTGAGCGTTTGCCCGTTTTTGCTCCAACTGCTGCCAGTGCAAATCCAGAATTGCCTGCTGAGCGCCCACAACACCAAAAGACTGATTCAGTTGCTCCCGAACTCCTTGGGTCGCAGAAATTGCTCCTCCCAGCTTGTTCATCAACTCCTGAATCCTCCGTGCCTGTTGCTCGTCAACAACTGCCCCCTGAGGAGCCTGAGACTGCTGCTGGGTCACCTGCTGCTGTTCGCCCCGCAACTGTTCCCAAGCCGTCTCCATCTCCGTGCGGCTGCGATCGACCTCTTCTCGCAGTCGGTTAGCTTCATCTCGAGTATTTTCAATTTCCGAGCGTTGAGCCTCCAGGCGCTCCAACTCCTCCTCCATTTGAGCCAACTGCTCTTCCCGGGCTTGCATTTCCATTTCCCGGCGATTGAGCTCCTGACTCGAAAACGTCAGAGAAGCCTTCCACTGCTCAATTTCCTCTTCCTTATCCTTAAACTTGTCCTGCAAGCGGGAGAAATTTTGCAGAATGCTCACCAACTGGCGGGCAGCCTCCTGAATCCGCTGCACTTGCTTGCTAGCGCTCAACTCCACCAGCACCAGCGTGCCGTCGTTAAACTTATTAGCTTCCTCAACTGGGATCGCGTCATCGCCCGGTACGGCGCTCCAGTTGTGTTCGCCCCGCTGACAAGCTAGCAGTTTCAGTTCAGCCTTACCGCCACCGAGACCAAAGCCGCTTCTCTGTTTTTGTACTTCTGCTAGATACAGCACACTAATAGTCCTCTCTTTGGTGTCGTTTGCCCGATCGGGAATAGCATCGTTTTCCAACTGTCTTCAGCACTCGCGCACAGCACTGCTTCTCTGGCACTGCGTCTAGAAAGCACTGCCGCCGCCTGCTTTCTGAACCAATGGGAGAGCAGTATCAATGCCGCTTGATTCAAGACTAGCAAAACTGGGGGGACTGCCATAGCCCAAAGCCGAAAAAGATCAGTCAGTCAAAAACTTTCATTGATTGTATCAGGCTTTCGGTGCGGGTCGATCGCCATCTCGTCCTTTAATTACCCAAAGCGGGTCTCCTCCGCAGGCAGACTAGGGATTTGAACCGCACTGCCTTAGAATAGTGGAATCACGCGAGCCGGTGACTGAGCCACAGGCGAGCAAAAAGGTCAATGGTTTAAAACAGAACTCAACCGCCAAGAGTAGCAGCGCACGATAAACGTCAAAATTTTGGCGATCGAAGACTTGAACCAGTCGTCCCTGCCAGCGTTGCAGTACGTCAAAAACAGAAAATCGCCCTTTCGTCAATTCCTAATTGTGCCAGTGGCATCAAGCCCGTCAATTATTGGCAGAAACTAAAGTCAATGTCAGTAACTCAGCTCTCTCATAGACTGAGCTTGTAAGAAATTGCAAGCTGTGCTGACCAGACCCCTGTTACAAGGAGACGTTATTTAGGTCACGATACCGGAGAATGCGACGCTAGTTTTCCGCTCTATCGTTTGCAGTCAAACAAACTTAAAGTCACTCTCGTTAGTGCTGCAAACTTAACAAGCCTTTATAACCAGGTCGAAGCGAACATTACACGCAAGTGGAGGGACACAACAATGTCCAATTTTATTTTCGTAGTTGACACCAACAAAAAACCACTCACACCTTGCAAGTCGTCAATGGCTCGTAAGTTGCTGACGGCTGGTAAAGCGGCTATCTTCAGAAGATTCCCGTGTACCATTATCCTCAAAAAGGCAGTAACAGCAACCATTGAATCAATTACTCTCAAATTAGATCCAGGTTCCAAAACTACTGGCATTGCATTATTGCAAGGTGAAAAAGTAATTTTTGGTGCTGAATTAACTCATCGCGGTCAAACTATCAAAGCAAGTCTTGAGTCCCGTCGTTCACTGCGTCGAGGAAGGCGAAACCGTAATACTCGTTACCGCCAAGCAAGGTTTTTAAACCGTACCCGCAAAAAAGGTTGGTTGGCACCATCCTTGCAGCACCGGGTAGAAACCACCCTGACTTGGGTTGAAAAATTACGCAGGCTTGCACCTATCGGTTTAATTGTTCAAGAGCTGGTCAGATTTGACTTGCAACAATTAGAAAATCCTGAAATTTCAGCCATTGAATACCACCAAGGCGAACTACAGGGTTACGAAGTTAGGCAATATTTGCTTAACAAATGGAACCGAAAATGTGCTTACTGCGACGCCGAAAATGTACCATTGCAAGTTGAGCATATTCATCCCAAATCTCAAGGCGGAAGCAATCGAATTTCTAATCTTTGCCTTGCTTGTCAGAAATGCAACCAGAAGAAAGGTACTCAGAAGATTGAACAATTCTTAGCAAAGAAACCTGACATTCTGAGTCGAATTCTTACACAATCCAAGCGCCCCCTAAAGGATGCTGCTGCGGTAAATTCGACTCAATGGACGTTATTTGGTCACTTAAAAGAAACGGGGTTGCCTGTTTTAACTGGCTCAGGTGGACTGACCAAGTTCAATCGTAGTCGGCTGCAACTACCTAAAACTCATTGGCTTGATGCTGCTTGTGTCGGTCAAGTTGAAGCGCTAGAATTATTAACAAATAAGCCACTGCTAATCAAGGCAACTGGACACGGAACCCGTCAAATGTGTCGCACAGACAAATTTGGCTTTCCATCTCGGTACATTCCTCGAAACAAGTTTGTTAAAGGCTTTCAAACTGGTGACATCGTAAAAGCAATCGTCATCAGTGGCAATAAAATAGGTGAATATGTTGGTCGGGTTGCAGTTAGAACGACAGGTTCGTTCAACATCTCAGCATCAGAATTGGTGCAAGGAATTAGCCATAAATACTGCAAAATAGTTCACAGAAAAGATGGCTACAGTTACGCATATTAGGATTGACGGGGACTGAAGTCCCCCTTATAGCTTCCCTCTCAAGGCTAAAGCCATTGAGTTTCCCGCATCCCGTATTAATTTTTATGAGCGCGATCGCACAGTCTTTCCGATTTCAAACGCCAACGGTTTTAAGGAGGATACTTTAGCTGCATGCAGGGAAATTTGAGTGAAATTGACATCCGCAGCATCCTGCAATTAATTGAGTTAGGTCAGCGCACCGGAGAACTGTTCGTAGAGGCCTACAGCTTCATCGGCAACTCGGGTAATCTACCTACCCAGCGCTCCCCTGCGGGACAATCCTGGTATGTTTTCTGCTTCAACGGTCAGATTATTTATGCTACCCAGAGTGCGGGCAGTTTGTTTCGCTTGCGCGACTACCTGCGCCGCTACAAAGCAGACACCGCCCTCGACAAAATCCAAGTTCCCTATATGGCATCTACCAATGCCCCAGAATACGCGTACCTGTGGGCTTTGCTAGAAAACCACATTCTCACCCCAGCTCAAGGGCGCAACATCATCCACAGCATGATCCACGAAACCCTGTTTGACTTGCTCAGCCTCCACCAGGGTTCCTTCACTTTTGAAATGGGATCGGCATTGGCTCCTCAACTCACCAGCTTAGAAATTAGCTTGTTGCTGGCGAAGATTGTCCAACAGGTGCAGCAGTGGAAGCAGTTTCACCCTCACATTCAGTCGCCCAACCAATGCCCGATAATTTCAGATCCCGCCCAGCTCCGAGTCGCGCTGCCTGCCAATACCTTTAATACTCTCAGACGCTGGGCTGACGGTCACACTTCGATCCGCCAAATGGCGCGCTACCTCAACCGAGACGTGCTGACTGTCGCTAAGGCGATTTACCCTTTCGTGCAGCAGGGATTGGTGCAAGTATTTTTCCAGCCTTCTGTTGCCCCGGTCAACAACAAAATAGAATGGTCTTCTCCGGAAACCAAGGTCAAGAGAGTTGTCTGTATAGACGATGACAATGTGATTCGCAAAACAGTTGAGTCAATTTTAAACGAACAGGGTTACGAAGCTACTGGTATCAGCAATCCCCTCGAAGCCCTGAGTTTGGTTTTTAAACTCAAACCCGATTTAATTTTGTGCGACATCGCCATGCCCGAACTCGACGGCTACGAAATTTGCGCGATGCTGCGAAGTTCTAGTGCTTTCCGGCACACGCCCATTGTCATGTTGACAGGGATCGACGGATTTATCGATCGCGTTCAAGCCCGCATGGCAGGGGCGACTGACTACTTCACCAAACCTTTTGGCGAAAGCGAGTTATTAATGCTGGTAGAAAAATATGTAGGCCCGGGCTATCCTCCGGCCAATCTCTCGGAAAAATTATTAAGCCGATCGCTAGAACACGAATTTTGACATTCCCCTGGCTAAAGCCGAGGGGATTCTTGATTCATAGACTCAACTTGCCGATGCAGAATTACTTCAACATCAGTAGCGGTCAATTCTCCACAAGCGTTCGGATCTAAGATCCAAGTTCCGACGTGCCCCGTCGTACTTAATCCCCGACTCAGGATGTTTCTAGCTGCGTTATAGTCACGGTCTAGCACGCATCCACACTGACAAACGTGCGTTCGCGTTGATAGACTCTTCTTAACAATTGTCCCACAGCTAGAGCATTCTTGACTTGTTCCATTGGCTGGCACGGCAACTGTAATTCTTCCGAATACTTTACCGAAATACTCTATCCATGTTCGGAACATATACCAAGATGCGTCGTTAATGCATTTAGCTAGACAGTGATTCTTCACCATATTTTTAATCCTCAAATCTTCGTAGGCTACACAGTCGTTAGACTGGATAACGCATCTTGCCAATTTCACGGCAAAATCTTTGCGCTGTCTACTTATTTTGAGGTGGCGCTTGGATAGAGTCACTGTAGCTTTTTTTCTGTTCTGTGAACCCTTGACTCGTTTTGAAACTCGTCTTTGGGCTTTTTTTAGTTTGCGCTCTCCCTTGTGGATAAAACGCGGATTTTCGACTGTAACACCATTAGAGTCTGTATAGAACTCTTTTAGTCCTACGTCTAATCCAATGGAATTTCCTGTGACTTCAATCCTTTCATTTCGGTCAATTTGAATGCAAAACTGGACGTAATACCCGTCTGCTCGTCTCATTAAGCGTACTCGCTTGATTTGAGTAAGCTGATATAAATGTAAGTCCCGCGTTCCTTTTAATTTGAGTTTCCCGATTCCCTTCTTGTCGGTAAAAGTGATGGATTTTCGGTCTGTTGTCAGACGCCACCCGGTCGTTTTGTATTCGACTGAGCGGTTGTCTTTCTGGAATTGCGGAAATCCCTTTTTTCCAGGATTTTTCTTTTTACAGTTGTCGTAGAATCGGGCGATTGCCGACCACGCTCTTTCTGCGCTAGATTGCCGAGCCATGCTGTTCAACTCATCGCAAAACGGAAATTCTTTGGCTAAAACAGCACTGTACTTATTCAAGTCATATTTATTAACTTTTGAGTTATCCATCCAAAAGCGCAATGCTTTGTTACGGATGAACTGCGCTGTTCTAATTGCTTCGTCTACAGCGTCAAACTGCTGCTTTTTACCGTATGCTTTGAATTCAAAAACTAGCATGACTTCGAGGTCATCACGATATTCTTATGCTAGCAGCGCCAGCTTAATACGATCGACTTTGTTCACAAAACTTGACAAGTATGTGCTGTGGCCTAAATTAGGAGAAAGCCGTCCTAGAAGGACGGGGTTTAAAGCCCAAGTTCGGGATAAGCCAATAAATTCCGCACTGATGGCACGATTGGAGCTTTTTTGTACCGAAGTAACCCGCTCGCTGTCGGGACAGTCAGAGAGAGAAAGCTTTCTGTCTGCGGGCGATCGCGCCATAAACTAGAATATATAAATTCGCGCGCTGGCCGTCCGGCGTCTGTAAAACTCAGTTCAATTTCTCGATCTCTGTCGGGCCGAAGTCGCTCAAAGTGCAAATATAATAGACTTGTTCTCCACTTGCAGCCGATCGCCAAAACAGATGGGCAGTTAGACCGCCGAACTTCAAGAAGGTTCTCAAGTACAAATCATGGGAGCATCTCAGTTTTGCATTTTTTGATGTGCTTTGTTTTGAGACGTTAAATCTTAAAGGAATGCAACGCCTTTGGGAACGCAAAATCTCTGATTTAGCTTGTGGGGAGTTTCTGAAAATTGTGAAATAGGTTGCTCAGAAAAAAGATAAGCAGGTGATTTTTATTGATCGATGGTATCCATCCAGTAAGACTTGTTCAAATTGTGGTCATGTCCTAACAGAATTAGATTTGTCGATAAGAGAATGGCGTTGTCCATCTTGTCAGTCAGTAAATGGACGAGATGAAAACGCAGCTAAAAATAACTAACTTGCTGGTTTTTCTTGGCATCGACCGCTAAGCTAGGCGATGTGAGACAGGCCAAAACCTGCAATTGCTGTTCGATCTTAGAATCGCCGCGCGTTTACGCCCCCGGAGCATCTTAAAAAAAGGACGGTTATAGTTATGTTTCATAGACCGAGCTCCAATATTCCTCCCAACACCGACTTGAGTACGGGTACGATGTGGGTTTCCCAGAGAGAAGAATTATGATTAGTGGCAGCCCAGACTTTATATTACCAGGACAAGGCATAGATCAGGCTCCGGAATTCCAAGAACTAGAAACTCCCGAAGGCGAGCTGCACCTGCGGTTCTACGTTCCTTCGGGGAACGAGTTCGCACTGCCGGCGACAGGGATTAGAGAGGTGCTATCCCCCTCCCCAGACCGGATGACACCCATTCCCAACGTTTCTTCTTTGCTTTTAGGTACGCTAAACATGAGAGGACGAGTGATTTGGGTGGCAGATCTGGGCCAATTTCTGGGGGACCAAACACCTCTGAACACCGATCGACCCGAAATCCCGATCGTGGCTGTGGAAGACCAAGATACGATTTTGGGGCTGGCAGTCGATCGAATTGTGGGGATGGACTGGCTCGACGTAGACCAACTGCACTCTCAGAACAATGCACCAGACGGCATGATTCCATTTCTGAGGGGAGAATGGATGTTAGGTGCACCAGCTCAGAAAGTGCTCCGACTGCTAGATCAAGTGAAAATTCTGCGCTCTGCGCGGTGGGCAGCGTGAAATCGATTTTAGATTTGCGATTTGCGATTTTCGATTGGGGTCTAATATCAACAGTCACAGGACTTGAGGCACGCATCTAAACATTCAAGCAAGATAAAAATCTAAAATCTCAAATCTAAAATCTAAAATCAAAAGAGGGCGGCAAATGGCAACAAGTACCAACTTTCAGCAGGACTACCAACGGGCAGAAGCGGCCTACATGGATGGCAACTATTCAGAAGCTGCGGCCCTAGTTTATCAATTAGTAGAAGATTTTCCCGAAGACCCCAGCGCTCGCTTGCTATGCGGGCACATCTACTGCTACGGACTGCAACAGTATGAGGTGGCACGGGAACAGTACATGGTGGTGCTGAGCCTGAGTGACGACCCGAGTTTGGTCGAACACGCTCACGGCGGTATTAGCCACACAGACCAATTTTTATCCGGAGAACTGCACACGGAAAGTTTCGAGGCTTTGTCTGCGGAAACTGAATTGGAATTCTACCCAGACTTGTCTATGGAGGAAGGGTTGGAAGACCCGGATTTAGCACTTTTCCAAGGGAATTCTCCATCCATGTCCTATGGGAGTCAATCGCCACAGGACATGGAAAACGAGGACTTGGCAGATTTGGGCATGAGCGGGTTGGAGTGGGAACCACAAGACAGCAGTGCTGCAACTTCTATCGAAGATTCAACCAACCCCTTTGCTGGCGACAGCGGCGGAATGGCCGCTTATGCTGATGCGTCCGAGCCGCTAGACATGGACGAATTCGGCTCGGACTTGGGAGATCCTTTTGGCTTAGATGACCCAGGGTTTGATGCTGGTGACTTGTCTGATAGCAAAGTTTCTGGTTCGAGGGCGCCTTATTCAGGAGAGTTGTTTTCAGAAGCTCCTACTCAGGTACTCAACGGTCAAAGTTTTGCTGGCTCCGAAAGCGGGAATGCCTTCGACTCGGAGCAATTAGACTCCCCCACTGGGCCGTCTGACAATTTTGGCGAACCTTTTGCACCGCTCGATTTGCCAGACGAACTTGACTTGAATGATGACGACTACGACTATCAATCCCCGCCCGTGACCGGGCAAAATCAAGGTCAGAAGCCACCCCTGTCAGAAGAGGCAGACCCTTTTGCTCAGCCGATGTCCTCGGGTTTTGGGTCTTCTCGATCGCAAAGCAAGCAGCCGAATATTGACTCGGAATACTCGTCAAATTATTCGCTGGCGGAAGACGAAACGCTGTTGATGGGAGGTGCTGTCCCCAATTCTCAGAGTCAAAGGTCGAGCCGGGGACAATTTAATTCTGCCGATCGCTCAAACTCTAACAGCAACGGTTACGGCGACTCGGAACCACCGGCCTTTGGCTCCATGGACAGCTTTGAGCTAGATGCTTTTGATGACGACGCTTTCAGCGATTCTTTTTCTCTCGACGAAAACGAGCAAGCGACTGCTTTCGGGGCTGCCACCAAGAACAGCAGCGACTGGTCGTCAAGAACAGGGAGCACTCAAGAACACAGCGGCTTTTTAGACGAATTTGACGATTTTGATGATTTGGGCAATTTGCCGGATTTTGATATCTCAGAAGATGCCAACAGTTCAATCCTGACTAGGGGTAACACCAATTTCGGCAACTCGACCAGCGGCATGATGGGTACGAGCGGCAGCGGTCTGGACTTTGACAACAGCGACGGCTCGGCAATTCGAGACGATGAGATTTTTAGCATTTCGGGCCCTGCTGATGCGTCGGTGCCGACTTTTGCTCCGACAGAAAGTGAAGCGATCGATGCTTCGGTGACTGTGGAACAGGGCGGACTGGCTTTCTTGGAAAATGCCCCTCTGTTTACCAAACAGTTGTACACGGCGATCGGGGCTGGATTGGTTTCTCTGGTAGCTGTGGCTTTCGTGACTAACATTGCCTCCTATCAAGCTCTGAAGCAAGACAAGCCGGAGGCGATCGTTTACTTGCGCCAAACAGGCTGGGTAATGACGGCAGCCGCAGGCTTTACGAGCTTTTTGACTTCTTGGGGTATCGGCCAGTTGATCGCCAAGCAGGTACGCAAGTCCTCGGACAATTTGCAAGCTCAGTTCGATGCTGTATCTCAAGGAACTTTGGACGCTCGGGCGACGATTTACTCGGAAGATGAATTTGGCAAAATGGCTGCTAAATTCAACCACATGGCGAAGGTGATCCAAACTACGATTAGCGATACCAGACGCAAGTCTGACGAGCAGGAACAGGCGAAAGAAGACTTGCAGCGCCAAGTGATTCGCTTGCTAGATGACGTGGAAGGAGCGGCTCGGGGTGACTTGACGGTGACGGCGGAAGTGACGGCAGACGTTTTGGGTGCTGTTGCTGACTCGTTTAACTTGACAATTCAAAACCTGCGCGAAATCGTCCATCAGGTGAAGCAGGCGGCTCGGGAAGTTAGCAAAGGCGCTACGGATAGTGCGAAGTTTGCGGGCGATTTGTCTTCTGATGCGCTGCGGCAGGCTGAGGAACTGGCGGCGACGCTGAATTCGGTGCAAGTCCTCACCGATGCGATTCAGCGGGTCGCAGAGAGTGCTAGAGAGGCGGAAGAAGTGGCCCGGGGCGCGGCGGCAACGGCTCTGAAAGGCGGTGAGGCTGTGGAGCGGACGGTGGCCGGGATTTTGGAAATTCGAGAAACCGTAGCAGAAACCACGAGAAAAGTCAAGCGGTTGGCGGAAGCTTCTCAAGAAATTTCTAAGATTGTCGGTTTGATTGCGGCGATCGCCTCTCGGACGAATTTGTTGGCTCTCAACGCTAGTATTGAGGCGGCGAGGGCTGGGGAATCGGGTAGGGGTTTTGCGATCGTAGCGGATGAGGTGCGGCAGTTGGCAGATCGATCGGCGAAATCTTTGAAAGAAATCGAGCAGATCGTGATGCAAATTCAAAGTGAAACCGGCGCGGTAATGACGGCGATGGAAGAAGGTACGCAGCAGGTTATTGAGGGTACAAGATTGGCAGAACAGGCGAAGCGATCGCTTGAAGATATCATTCAAGTTACTAATCGAATTGACGTGCTGGTGCGATCGATTACAGCCGATACTGTGGAGCAGAACGAAACAGCTCGTTCGGTGGCCGCTGTGATGCAAGCAGTAGAGCTGACCGCCCAGGAAACATCGCAAGAAGCGCAGCGAGTTTCGGGTGCTTTGCAAAATTTGGTGGGCGTTGCTCGCGACCTTTTGACATCGGTAGAAAGATTCCGAGTAGAAACAGCAGAAAGACAATAATTAATTGTTTAATGCTTTTTTTGCGGTCTGATTTACAAGCACTTTAGTGTGGCAATAATGGCAGACAAAAAGCAACCTCGCAGTCTTGAAACGGCTGCGGGGATGCCAATCCAGCACCTAAAAGAATAGGAGTTGCACAGATGGACGATAACATAATAGAGGTAATTCCTGGCATATTTGGCGAAGTTCAGCCGACGGGATGTATTATTTCTAACCTAGCCAAATCTAGCAGCGGCTATGCGAACAAAAGGCTTCGGATTAACGGTGAATGGAAAACGTTTAATGTTCACCGTTTAGTATTAGAAAATACCTTAGGTCGTCCGATTAGATCGGAATACTTTGCTTGCCATACTTGCGATGTCCGAAACTGCATTAATCCCAACCATTTATGGGAAGGTTCAAGACTAGAAAATTCTCAAGACAGGTTTAAAAAAGGACGAATTAAAGATGTAGGAAGTACATCAGCTCCCAAACCTCAAAAAAAAGTGCGAGGCATAGAAGTAATTCCCGGCATTCGCGCCGAAATACAGCCGAATGGGTGCATGATTTGCACCTTGGCTAAAAGAAGTGATGGTTACGCAATTAAAGGTACTAAAGTTAAGGGCAAAACTCAAAGTTTCTACGCTCACAGGCTGGTACTCGAACACAAACTGGGACGGCCTGTTAAACCGGGTTATTTTGCGTGTCACAGTTGTGACGATCGCGGTTGTGTCAATCCAGACCATTTGTGGGAAGGAACTCCCGCCGATAACTCCCGCGATGCCATAGAAAAAAACCGCTTTCCTTTCGTGCCCGGCAATATATGTCCTACTCGGAAACTAAAAACCGAACAGGTACAGCAGATTCGCTATCTTTTAAGCGAAGGGATGTCGAAAGCAGAAATAGCCAGGACATTTGCCATATCTCGCAGTCAGATTATTCTGTTGTCAAGGGGCGAGATATACAGAGACATTCTCTAAAACTACTAACATAGACCCAATACAAGAACGCTTAAAATCAGGAATAAAACTATGCTGCCGGAGCAACAACAGAGGATCATGGGCTACTTTATTGAGGAGGCAAAAGACCACCTCAATACGATCGAACAAGGCTTGCTCAACCTACAAGCGACGATCGAAGACCCAGAACTGGTTAACGAAGTATTTAGGGCGGCTCACTCTGTCAAAGGAGGAGCCGCAATGCTAGGTCTGACTAGCATTCAGCAAACATCTCACCGACTGGAAGATAGTTTTAAAATTTTAAAAGAGTGCAGCGTTAAAGTAGACCAACAGCTAGAGTCGCTGTTTTTGCGAATTTTTGACACGTTACAAGGGCTGTTAGAGCAACTGTCGGGGCCTTTTGGGCTGACAGAGGAATTGGGAGAGCAGATGGTTCGAGAATTAGAACCTGTATTTGAAGAACTCAACGGGCACTTGGGGGGACTCGTCGGACACTGCGCTAACGATTCAGACGAAAGCAGCCCGCTGCCAATACCACAAACAGTTATGGCCCGCATGGGAGCCGGGACGTTTAACTCATCGATGAGTTTTGCGGACTCGGATTCAGCTTACACATCCGATCTCACAGAAACGGAAGAAACCGCGCTGCATCTGGTATTTGACTCGGATGTGCCGGCGAGGATGCGGGAAATGCTGCAAGAGTTCAAACAGCCTGAGGGCTCTGACAGCAGGCGACAACTTAGGAATATTTGTCGGAACTTGAAACTGGCGGGGGAGGAATTTGAACTGCCCGAGTGGATAGAATTGATCGCTGTGGTAGAAAAGGCGATCGCCAACTCAGAAAATACCTACCGCACCTTAGCCCCAACGGTCATCAAAGACATCAAACAAGCGCAAGAACAGGTACTTTTGGGTCAATCTGGGTCGATCGCACCCAGCGCCAAACTTCTGGCGCTGGTGCCGGCGGTTGTGGTTCCGGAAACAGATTTTGAAGACTTGCTGGCATTCGCTCAACCGAGTACGTTGGGTTCAAATGCGGTCTCTGTTGAAGATGCGGCCTGGGATCTGGCTTTGGGCGGCGATTCCCCGGATGGATCGAACAAGTTGCTGCCAACAATTTCTGGGCTCAGCATAGACGAGCTGTTCGAGCAACTCGACGGCGACGAAAGTGACGATTGCGCCGGAGGTCGATCGCCGTTGGACAATGCCCCAGGGTTCGGAGAATCAGATGTAGAGACTGGTTCTTTTAGAATCTCGACGCGCACGGGCCCGGAAGTGGGCGCGGCCGAACTCAACACCTTAGCAGACTTGTTTGAAGGCGAATCTCCGGATCTCGACGGCGCTTGGGAAGAAGAAGAAGATCTGGACTACGTACAATCTGCTTCTAGGATGCCGACGGGGGGAATCATGGAATTAGATGATGATGACAATTCCGGCGATTTTACTGATTTGTTGTTTGACGAATACGGTGAGGAAAATTCGGAAACGAATGCGAGGACTCCTTTAGAGGATCTCACGAGTTTGTTTGGGGACGATTTGCTGTTTGGAGGTGAGGCTGATGGTTCGGCGGTGGCAGCCGATCGCGAAAATGCGGGTTTAAAGCAGCCGCCAACTCGCAAACAGCTTGAAACAAACAGGCAGGGTTTGGATCGGGGAGAGGGCAGGGTCGGCATTACCAGGAGGCAAGCTGATGAAGATGCTCTCGGTACGCTTTTGGACGAAGTGGCAGCCCAAACTTCTGTTGTGACGGCAGATGCTGATTTGGATAACTTGTTCGGCAATTTAGGCTCATCTGAGGAAGCGACTGTACCGGCAGTTTCCGAGGAGTATGCTCTCAACCCGGATGCTTTCGACGCAGAATTCTCGAATCTACTAGCAGGTGGTGGCAATGATTCAGGGGATGTAGAAAAACTGACTGTAGCCGAAATAGATGATTTCGAGTTGCTCTCTGGGGTGGAGGAAGACTCGGATTTCAGCGAGCTGTTGAGCATTACTTCTGATTTCCTTTCTTCTGAAGGTGAAGGTGGGGAGAGCAGGGGCGATCGATCTTTAGCTACAGGCAGCACACCAAATGAGGAAAGTGGCAGCGTTTTTAATATGACATCAAATTCTGATTCTGATTCTGATTTAGATATTTCTGCGGATGGAGATTGGCTAGAAGATGCTTTTGGCCTGGAAGACGAGTCTGCACAATCGACCAACCTGGATCTGGAGGATACCGATTTAGATGCGCTGTTTGGGGAGATTACGTCGGACTCGATTTCTGAGGATGAGGAGACTGGGCGCGATCGGCAGGCGGTTCATTCCCAAGAAGCGGCGAATTTGGCAGATCTGTTCGGTTCTGTACCTACGGGTACTGAGTATGACGGGGAAGCTTCGGAAGAAGTCGATGGGGATTGGTTGAATTTAAATGGGGATTCTCAATTGCCCAGTGCTGGTACGGCAGCGGATGAGGGGGACTTGGCGAGTTTGTTCTCGGACTCGGAGGCTACTGTTTCGGAGGCAGGCTTGACAGATTTGGCAGCAGCTGAATTGGGGCTATTGTCCGATCGTCCTGATGCGGAAATTGCCAGTGTCGAGTCTGATGAGGGCAGTTTCGATTTGTTGGAGGATATGTTTGGCGAAGCGCCTCCACCGTCGGTGGATGCCGAAGCTGGTTTTGATTTGCAGGAGTTGTCGGCCGAAGTTCCTGAGAGTTTGTTCGACTCTGAAGGTGCGGATTTGTTCGATCGAGCTCAAACAGATGCGGCTAGTGAATCCGACGAGGAGGAAGATGATTTGTTTGGCGCGCTGGAAACGGATTTTGCGGCTGGCGATTTAGAGGTGATTTCGTCAGAATCTCTCGATGGGATGTTTGAGGGCGATGCTGATTTGCTGGCAGCTCTCGAAACCGGGGCGACTCTCAACACCGAAGAGTTGGATGCTTTTGATGATTTGTTGGATTCGCTCGATGCTGGGCCTCTGGTGACTTCGGAACTGACGGGCTTTGGCGACGATGAAGAAGAATTGAGCGCAGCCGGTGCAGCAGAGTTGGAAGATGAGTCGCTGGCGGACTTTTTTAGCGACATTCAATCAGGCACTGAGGATTCCGAAGGCAATTTTGACGATTTAGAAGCACTGTTACTCGCAGGCGGTGCTGGGGTGGCAATGGCAGCCTCTGGGGGAGCAAATCCGAGTCCGGTAACGACGGAAGTTTTCTCCGATCTTGAAGATCTGCTGAGCGAGAGCGCAACTATGCCGGAAATTCCAGCACCGGCGAAAACTGCCCGCAAAGCACCACCCGCTCCTGCTGCCGAGAGCGACGACGAATTTGGCGACTTAGAAAAACTGCTGGAAGATCCAAAGGACAGCGGCCGTCAAGGCGAAACCAATATCGGACAGTCGTCGGTCAACAACAGACCCAGGCGGAATGCCCGGGCGGGCGGGTTCGGCGACCAAACCATGCGCGTACCGGTCAAGCAACTGGACAACCTCAGCAACTTGATGGGGGAACTGGTAGTCAACCGCAACAGTTTGGAGCAAGACCAAGAACGGATGCGGCAGTTTTTGGACAATTTGCTGCACCAAGTGACGCTGCTGAGCGATGTCAGCCAACGGACTCAGGATTTCTACGAGCGGAGTCTTTTGGAGATTGCTTTGCTGGCAAACCGCCAGGGACATCGATCGGCATGGCGCTCAGAGGAGTCGTCCCACCAACGCGAAAGCGCTTGGAGACCAGAAGAAATGGACAGGTTTACTCCTTTCCACAGTTTGGCTCAGGAGATTATCGAGCTGATCGTGCGGGTGCGGGAGTCGGCGGCGGACATTGAGTTTTTGGTGGATGAGGCGGATCAGGTGACTCGCCAACTGCGCCAAGTCACGACTCAACTGCAAGAAGGTTTGACTCGCGCCCGGATGAAGCCGTTTGCGGAGACAACGGACAGGTTGTTCCGGGCGGTGCGGGAAATTGGGATTAAGTGTGGCAAGCAGGCTCAGTTACAAGTTGAGGGTAAGGATATTTTGATCGACAAGATGATTGTGGATCAACTTTATGACCCGATGACTCACTTGGTGAACAATGCGATTACCCACGGGATCGAACCGCCGGAGGTGCGTTTGGCCGCCGGGAAGCCTGCGATGGGCAGGATTACGATTCGGGCTTTCCACCAAGGGAATCAAACGGTGGTTTCGGTTTCTGACGATGGGGCTGGAATTGACCCGCAAAAGGTGAAGGCGAAGGCGATCAAGCAGAATTTGTTGACGGCAGCTCAGGCTCAGAGGATGTCTCGCTCGGAAGTTTACAATTTGCTGTTTATGCCCGGTTTCAGCACTCAGGAACAGGCGACGGAGTACGCCGGCCGGGGGGTCGGCATGAACGTTGTGGAGACCTCCTTGCACGAAATTCGGGGGACTGTGGGGATTGATTCGACGATCGGCAAAGGCACAGTATTTACCATCCGTTTGCCTCTGGTGTTGAGTATTTCTAAGGCTCTGACTTGCATTAGCGATCGAGCTCGGATTGCTTTCCCGATGGACGGGGTGGAGGACATGATCGATGTACCTCGCGATCAGGTAACGACTGGGGCAGACGGTTTGCCTTGCATTGAGTGGCGCGGTTCGATTTTGCCGTTCCGCCCGCTGCGGGATTTGCTGGGTTACAACCGCCATTTGGGCCGGGGCAGCGTTTACGGGTTTAATACTGACGATGACATGATTTCGGTGATCGTGCTGCGGTCTGCTGGGAATTTCTTGGCGGTGCAGGTGGATCAGGTTTCGACGGAACAGGAAATTGTGATCAAGCAGTTGGAGGGGCCTGTGCCAAAGCCGATCGGGATTGCGGGTGCTACGGTACTCGGGGACGGCAAAATTGTGGCGATTGCCGACGTTCTGGAATTGATTGATTTGGCTACTGGCAGGCTGCGGAAGGAAGCTGGCGGTACACTTTGGGATGAAAGTGGCGATCGGGCTGCTGCGGAGGCTGCTGAGGAGAAGACTGAGCCTACTGTGCTGATTGTGGACGATTCGATTACAGTGCGATCGCTCTTGTCGATTACTTTTGAGAAAGCTGGCTACCGAGTTGAGGAAGCTCGCGACGGTAAGGAAGCTTGGGAAAAGATGAAATCTGGCCTGCCTTGCGATATCGTGTTCTGCGATATTGAGATGCCGAGAATGGATGGTTTAGAACTGCTTTCTCGGATGCAGAAGGATGCGGTTTTGTGCGAATTGCCGATCGCGATGCTAACTTCTCGCGGTGCTGACAGACACCGCCAAATGGCTTACAGTTTGGGCGCGAAGGGTTATTTCACTAAGCCTTATTTGGAGGAACAGTTGATGGATGCTGCTGCTCGGATGCTGAAGGGTGAAGTTGTTGGTGCTCCGGCTGTTGTCTAGGTTGGGTAACGTGTGAATGGGTATGAGTTCTGTGAGGGCTAAAGTCCTCGCAGGACTTTTGTGCGATCGGGTTAATTAACTGTCATACTTGTAGAGCAATATCGGATTTTTTTAACCACAGAGAGCGCAGAGGGCACAGAGAGAGAAGATAGAGATGAATAATTTATGATGCAATAAGTAAGGTTCGTAGTGTGGACTTTAGTCCGCAAAATACTGCGGACTAAAGTCCACACTACGAACGATTTTTGCAAGGTACAAATCAAGCAAAAAGTTTTGAATGTGACTGTTGGTAGTTTAGATTAATTAGTAAGTGGATGATGGATTATGAAGAAACGATTATTTTTGAAAGCTGGTGTAGCAACAGTCAGCATGGCATGGTTGTCGTCTTGTTTGCCTGGAAAGTTAGATGTTATGGCTGCTAGCAATGGTGTTTTTGAAGTTACTAAAACTGAGGCAGAGTGGCGCAAACTTTTGACTCCGGCACAGTTTAACGTGTTGCGAAAACACGCTACAGAACGCTCTCATACTAGCATTCTCGACAAGCAATACGGTTCGGGAATTTATGCGTGTGCTGGGTGTGATTTGCCACTTTTTACATCCAAAACTAAATTTGATAGCGGTACTGGTTGGCCAAGTTTTTACGAACCCATCAAAGGGGCGATCGCCACATCGATCGATAATTCGCTGTTTGGGACTAGAATTGAGGTGCATTGCCGTCGCTGCGGCGGGCATTTGGGTCACGTATTTGATGACGGCCCTGCACCTACTGGCAAACGTTATTGCATGAATGGTGTGGCGATGAAGTTTATTGCTGGCTGATATTGTTTCACGGGTAATTCTGTGGTGTGGAATCCCACAATCATCCGCGCGCCAAATCGCAGGTGCACTCCTGATTCGTGCGGATGGTATATTGATTTTTGGGATGTGAGGGCGAAAGGGCGATCGAGGTTATGAATGTACGCTAAAGAACTTTTAGAAAGATACGCTAAAGGCGAACGAAAATTTAATTCTGTCAATCTCAGTGAAGAAAATCTCAAAGGTGCTGATTTGAGTGGCATAAATTTAGACAATGCAAATCTTTCAGGTGCAGACTTGAGTGAGGCTATTTTAACTGGGGCTTACCTTCAGAGTACAAATCTCACGAAGGCATCACTGACTGGTGCTAATTTAAGTAGTGTAGTAGCTGGTTCCGTAAATCTGACTTGGGCTGATTTAAGTGGTGCAGATTTGAGTTGGTCTAATTTTAGTAATGCGAATTTGAGTAATGCCAATCTTGAGAAGGCAAAGTTAACAGGAGCAAACCTAACTAGCGCCAAATTGATTTATACCAGACTAGACGATGCAAACTTGAATGGAACAAATCTAAGTAGCGCTGATTTGAGGGCAGCTTCTTTACATCGGACAAGCTTAACTAGAACTAATTTGGAGAAGGCTAACCTGAATGAGGCATACTTGGTTGAAGCAGACTTGACTTTGGCAAATCTAACGGAAGCAACACTTCAAGAGGCAAAATTACAAGGCTCTAAATTCCAAAAAGCAAATCTGTATGAAGTTGATTTGTCAGGTAGGAATTTGGCTGAAGTAGATCTCAAAGAAGCTAGCATTCAAAATGCAGATCTACAAAAAGCTTGTTTTCAAGGAGCAAATTTAGAAAAAGTCAAACTGCGATGCTCTAATTTAATAGGAGTGAATTTGACAGGAGCAAACTTAAGAATGACAGACTTGACTGGTGCTCAGACCTACGGCTGGAATATTAAAAATGCCGACTTCACTGGTGCTATAATGCCCGATGGAGAACTCTACGATCCCGAAACCTCTGACGGAGAACTCTATCAGCCAGAAACTTCGGAAAAATTATCCCAAAAAGTGACATCTATGACGCGCAAAATTATTCGTACTGACAAAGCCCCCGCACCTGTGGGCCCTTACAATCAAGCGATCGCCGCAACGGGCACTATGCTGTTTGTAGCCGGTCAAATTGCGATCGACACTAGACTAAACGATATCGTCTACACCGACGACGTGGCCAAACAAACCGAACAAGTGATGGCCAATCTCGAAGCGATTCTCACAGAAGCCGGCGCTACTTGGTTGGATGTCGTAAAAACTACGGTTTTTCTCAAAAACATGAATGATTTTGCCGCTGTGAATGCGGTTTATGGGAAATATTTTGATGAGAAAACTGCACCGGCGCGCGCTTGTGTGGAAGTTGCTCGTTTGCCGAAAGATGTTTTGGTAGAGATTGATTGTATTGCTGTGATTTGATTCGAGCTTCGTTTGAGATCCCCGACAACTTCTGCAAAGTCGGGGATTTCAATATTTTGTTTGTTTAATGTTTTTGCAGTTCAGAAACTTGAATTTTAGGCAGTTCTTTCCATTCGGGTTCAATGGGTGAATAGCAACAGTAGCATACCGCTAAACAGTCATATTCAGCATTCGGAATTTCAGGCGTGTACTCCTCTAAACGGGAAACTTCCCAATCTCCCCAACGAACGTGAGTGCTGGTAGAAGGGAATTTGGGATCTGCACTCTCCTTAAATTGGGCAAAGTTTCGCAGGCGATCGCCCGTTTTAGGCAGAGGTTTGTCTGAGTAGTCATAGTGTTCTGCTAGGATACTCGTGAGAGCACCTGTATGGGAAAGCAATCTATCCTCCCATCCAGGGGAAGAAAGCGATTCTGTTTTGAAAATTATCAACCGTTTTGGCATTGATTTATTCCTCTCTCTCGTGTTGGGGTTCATATGGACTCGGTGGAAACTCTGTCAACCCTTCAAAGACACAATCAACCTTCAGTATCGAATCACTTGTTTTTTCCCATCGAATTAATTCCCATCCCTGACGCTTTGCCATTTGCTGGCATTTCTCTGGATCGGTTGCACTATGACGGCTAATATTCTCGTCGGGATCGTAGCGAGGTTTTGATGTCATCTCGATAGTCATTGGTCATTGGTCATTGGTCATTAGTATTTATACCAATTATCGCCTCATCTTGCAACAATCCTGAGTGTTAAGCTTGTTTCCAGAAAGACTGTTTGCAAGGTGCGTCGATCGCTCGATTGTCGATTTTTTTGAGGGATTTTTAATGGCGACACACCCTACAGCTAAGCATACTTTATATTTTATTCAGTCCGCACAGGCGGACTTCGTTTGTATAGTAGCGGTTTCAACCGCCGATCGATCGCAGATAGTTTAAGTGCCGAGGGGAAAGTGCGCGACTGTATGAACTTCCACAGCCGATCGCACTTTTGTCGATCTGTCGCTGTCGCGCACCTACTCCCAAATCAATCTGAAACAATCAGATTTAATCTCAATTAGCAATTAGGAATTACTAATTACCAGTTACCAATCAGCAATTAGCAATTACTCCACAAGCAATTACCAATTACCAACTGTCAACTATTTATTCAACGCTTCGCGGGCGGCTACCGCTTCGTCGGGATGAATGTTCAAACGGGTCAAATTAATTCGACCTTTATTGTCAATTTCTCGCACTTTGACAATCACTTCATCGTTCACTGCTAACTCGTCTTCTACTTTCCCAACGCGGTAGTCCGCTAACTGAGAAATGTGAATCATTCCTTCTTTGCCGGGGAGAATCTCGACGAAAGCGCCGATCGGAATAATTCGAGTTACGCGGCCGACATACACGTCTCCAGCATTCAACTTGCGCGTCATGCCTTGGACAATGTTGTACGCCCGCTGAGCTTTTTCGCTGTCGTTACCAGCAATTGTCACGGTTCCGTCATCTTCGATGTCAATCTTGACACCGGTTTCTTCGGTGATGGCTTTGATTGTTTTGCCACCTGGCCCAATGACCAAACCGATAAATTCGGGATCGATTTTCAGCGTTAGCAAGCGCGGTGCAAACGGCGACATTTCCTTGCGGGGAGTGTCGATGGTTGCTAGCATTCTTTCTAAAATGTGCAGTCTCGCAGGTTTGGCTTGACGGATGGCATTTGCGATTACATCTAATGGCAAACCTTTGATTTTCATGTCCATTTGCAAAGCAGTAATTCCGGTGTCGGTACCGGCTACTTTGAAGTCCATGTCGCCTAAGAAGTCTTCAATTGCTTGAATGTCAGTCAAGATTCGGACTTCATCGCCTTCTTTGATTAATCCCATGGCGGCGCCGCTGACGGGTTGGGAAAGGGGAACGCCTGCATCCATTAACGCTAGCGTTGAGGCGCAAACTGAACCCATTGAGGTTGAACCGTCGGAGGAGAGGATTTCGGAAACTACGCGAATGACGTAGGGGAAATCTTCTTTGGATGGCAAAACTGGCAGCAAAGCGCGTTCTGCAAGGGCTCCATGACCGATTTCTCGGCGTCCGGGCGATCGCATCGGCTTGGTTTCTCCCACGGAAAATGGGGGGAAATTGTAATGATGCAGGTAGCGTTTGTCTTGCTGCGGGTGCAAGTCGTCTGCCAAATCTTGGGCGTCTCCTGGGGTTCCCAGAGTTGCTGCGGACAAGACTTGGGTTAAGCCGCGATTGAACAGCGCACAGCCGTGTACTCGCGACGGCAGCACCCCTACACGACAAGAAACGTGTCGCACCTCGTCTAGCTTGCGGCCGTCTACACGGACGCCATCTTCGATGATTTGCTTCCGCATCATTTTCTTGGTAACGTCTTTGAAAACGTTGCCAATTGTCTTGCTGTTGGCGGTGGCGGCTAGTTTTACCGGATCGTCTTCGGCCAATTCGGCGATCGCAGCTTCGACTTCATTTGCCTTAACTTCGTCCAAAGCTGCATTCCGTATTGTTTTGTCTTTTTCAAATCTTGACAAAATGATGCGGATGGGTTCTTGGGCGCGATCGCGAATAAAGTTTTCGAGGATGGAATCTTGGGATGGCCGTTCCTCTACCACTAAATCAATGCCCAATTCGGCCATGATTTCGCGCTGGGCTTGAATCAAGTCACAGGTTGCTTCGTAGCCGAAGTCGATCGCCTCGATGATATCCTGTTCCGGCAATTGGTTGGCGCTGGCTTCCACCATGATTACTCCGTCTGGAGAACCGGCTACCACGAGATCCAACTCACCTTCTTTGATTTCGCTGTAGGTGGGATTGATAATGAAATCGTCCCCTACCAAACCAACTCGCACGGCCGCCATCGGCCCGTAAAACGGCATTTTTCCTAGCAGAATCGCTACGGAAGCGCCCGTCACGGCCAACACATCTGGGGGCACTTGTTCGTCCATCGACAGCGTTGTGGCTACAACTTGGATGTCATCTCGCAACCAGCTAGGGAATAGCGGACGCAGCGGTCGATCGATCAAACGCCCAGTCAAAGTCACTTTTTCTGGGGGACGCCCTTCCCGGCGCAAAAATCCACCGGGAATTTTACCGCCAGCGTAGAGTCTCTCTTCGTAATCCACCAACAGGGGCAGGAAATCTATTCCCTCTCTCCCCTGCGATCGAGTCGCTGTCACTAAAACCGCCGTGTCACCTGACTGAATCAACACTGCACCGCCTGCTTGAGGCGCCAGTAAACCGATCTTCAGTCTAATATCCCGTCCATCAAAAGATATTGACTTGTCTATCTCTACCATGTAGCACTGCTTCCTTATCTACCACATTCTTTCTCTGTCGGGATCGTAACATTACCACAGGAGGTTTGAGAGGAACCAGCCAAAAGACAGAGATAATCGGCGGGCGATCGACTGTCAGTGTCTTGATTGTAAGCATTTATACTCTTTAATTTTTTTCATGTTCTCCAGTCGATTCTCCGGTCGATCGCCCGCCAAACACCTGTCATAGATGGTACTATGAATTTTCGATTGGGGAATTGGGAATTGGGAATTGGGAATTGGGAATTGGGAATTGGGAATTGGGAATTGGGAATTGGGAATTGGGAATTGGGAATTGGGAATTGGGAATTGGGAATTGGGAATTGGGAATTGGGAATTGTTTCTAATAACTGATGACTAATGACTGATGACTGATGACTGATGACTCACTTTTATGCGGCTTGTTAAAAAAATATCATTCATAAATCAAATAGAACTGTTTTAAGAAGTCTCGCAATTAAATAAATTATCAGGATTGAATAAATGGGAATTTTACACGGTAGTTGGTTATTAGAACATAACAAAAGTGGCTTATTTATTTGGGGAGAAACTTGGCGAAAAATTGGGGCGATAGATACCGTTAAATCGGGGATAACTCTACAGCATCCTTTGGCAATGACGGAAGCTGAACTGAAGACTTTTCTAACTTCCTTGCAGCAGTCGGGCAAACTCAACTGGCAATTACCCGAAACCGCAGATATTCAGGAGAAAAGCAAGAAAACTAGACGATCGCCCAAAACGACCACCGCAGCCCCTCCCACCGGGGATTTATCGATTCAGAAGCAAGGGCGGGCGATCGCACTTCCCACCCAAATTTCGGCAGACAACATCACACTAATCCCGCAGCACTCAGCAGCGGCAGCACTGGATGAACCAGCTAAAACTGAGGAAATTTATCTTTATCCCTGGCAAGTCGAAGGTTATTTGCTCAACCCTCAAGCAGCTTTTGTTTTTTTGCAATCACTGCCACTCAATAGCACAGAACCAGACTCTTTTGTCGGATCGGATTTGCGTTTTTGGTCTCATATTGCTAGGTGGAGTTTGGATTTGTTGGCGAGGTGCAAATTTTTGCCAGCATTGGAGACACAATCCGACGGTTCGGCTATTGCTAAATGGCAACCTTTGTTAGATAGTTCTACAGATACACTCCGCCTCGCTACTTTTGCCAAGCAAATGCCGGCGGCTTGTCGAATATATCAGAAGAAGGAAGGTTCGGCAGCGGATTTTGTAGCGGATGTAACGGATGTAATAAAGGTACGGGATGTTGCGGTGGATTTGCCGGTGGGGGCGGAGGATTTGGTGTTGGGGTTTTTGAGTAGTGTGGTAGATTGTGAAGTGCGATCGGCTTCGAGGGCTGCGCTAACGGCTGCTGGCTCAACTTTAGATATCAAAACAGTTTCTCCAACCCGCGAATGGTTGCAAGCTTTGCAGCAGGAATCTGGGATTGTACAAGCAGAATCAGCCGCTTTGGAAAAGTTGGCAACCAAGCTGACTGCTTGGGCTGCACCGCTGCAAAATCAACTATCTCAGCAAAATCAATTTCACACTTGTTTTCAACTAATACCGCCGTCCCCAGGGAAAGTTAACTGGAGTTTAAATTATTGCTTGCAAGCAGTAGATGAAACCGATTTTTTGGTAGATGCGACAACTGTTTGGAACAACTCAGTCGAACGTTTGAATTATGCGGGGCGGACAATTGAATTGCCTCAAGAAACTTTACTCAGCGGTTTGGGCTTAGCCTCGAAACTTTATCCGTTAATTGAACCGAGTTTGCAAGCACAACGACCGCAATCTTGTCAACTAAATCCACTGCAAGCTTACGAGTTTATTAAGTCTGTGGCTTGGCGGTTTGCTGATAGCGGGTTGGGCGTGGTTTTGCCGCCGAGTTTGACAAAGGCTGATGGTTGGGCGAGTCGTTTGGGTTTGAGCATTCAAGCGGAAACACCCCCCCCCAACCAGGGCGGGCGCGGGGGCACCGCCCCTACAAGGGGGGGAGCAGGAGAAAGTGGCGGCGGGCTGGGGTTGCAAAGTCTGTTAAGTTTTAAGTGGGAATTGTCGATCGGCGGACAGCGCATTTCTAAGGCAGAATTTGACCGATTGATCGCGTTGAATTCGCCTTTGGTGGAAATTAACGGCGAGTGGGTGGAGTTGCGCGCAACCGATG
Organism: Microcoleus sp. CAWBG58; assembly: GCF_020883045.1. Taxonomy (NCBI): domain Bacteria; kingdom Bacillati; phylum Cyanobacteriota; class Cyanophyceae; order Oscillatoriales; family Microcoleaceae; genus Microcoleus; species Microcoleus sp. CAWBG58. The sequence goes on from NZ_JAHRFA010000008.1 coordinate 82,991, forward strand.
TCAGGGCTGCTCAAAGTTTCTTTGCTAGTCGCAAAGAGCAAATGACTCTTTCTTTGGAAGATGCTTTGCGGCTTGCTTCGGGCGATTCTCAGATGATTGAAAAGTTGCCGGTGGTGAATTTTGAAGCAACTGGTCAACTTCAGGAATTGTTGAATACTTTAAATAATAATGAGGCAGTAAGTGCGATCGTAACTCCAGCCACTTTCCGAGGAGAATTGCGGCCTTATCAAGCCCTAGGTGCAGGCTGGTTAGCATTTTTAGAACGCTGGGGTTTAGGTGCTTGTCTCGCGGACGATATGGGAGCCGGTAAATGCGCGCTACCGCAGAGCTTGCTTTTTGTCAATGGTTTTTTACAAGAAGCTGAAAAAATCTGGGAAGCTTATTCTAACAAAATAGACTTCGACGGTGAGGGGTTTTGGTCTGAACCTACCGAGCAATTAATTGTAAATTCCATCCATCGGGAAACGGGCAAGATTGTACAAGGGAATGTTCGACGGCTTTACCGTCAGCAAGTACAAGAAAAGTTGCGAACAATCAAACTGCAAGACGGTAGCAGCATCACAATTACCCGCCGCCACAAATTGTTAGGACGCGATGGCTGGACAAATGAGCTCAAAGTTGGAGATTATGTTTGTGTACCTGCAAAATTGTATTGGGAAGGACAACCCGAAGATCCCGATTTAGTTAAGTTTCTGGCTTGGCAGATTGCAGAGGGATACGAGCAGCGGAATCAAGCTGCGCTCAAAATAGCACAAAAAGATGCGACTGTTCTGGAAGAGTTACGTGTTGCAGTCCACCGAATTAGCAAAAAGTATGGGATAAAAATCAATAATCCTGTGGTTCGTGCTCGTGCTAAGCAAGCAGCATCAGACTTGATTATATCTAGTCGAGAATACCAAAGCTTTCTAGAATCTAAGGGCTATCAGTGGGGGAAATTGTCAGCCGAGAAAAGTTTCCCAAAATTCATCATGCAAGCCAATCTGGATAGCATACGAATTTTCCTAAAAAATTACTTTGATGCTGAAAGTTCTGTAGATACGAAAGTGCGGAGGGTCGAAATCAGCACCGCTTCACCTTTAATTATCCAACAACTTTCTACACTACTGCGCCGTTTTGGAATTTGGCTGCGAATCTGCACAAAACAGAAACGTGCTACTAATGGTAGCGGAATTTTTCGCACTTATTATATCGGAACTTTTGGCAGTAACTCAGCGCGGATATTTTTGCAGGAAATCGGCTTTGGCTATCCAGACAAACAGCAAAAATTAGAGAAGATTTGCGAAGTTACTGCCAATACAAATGTCGAAGGAATTCCGGTTTCGGATCTTGTTGCTGATGCAGTAGAGATGACAAAACTACCGCTGCGACATTTCGGGATGCACAATCCTGTTTATATTAACGGTTCTCAACAGTTTTCGCGCATCAGTCTGGGAAAGGTAATCGCAGGTATGGAAAATGTGCTGGCTGGTTCGGCAGAACAGGAATACCGTCAGCTCAAGCCTTCTAAATGGACGAATCAGACGTTAGATGCCTATGCAAATCTCAATGTACCACAACTAGATACTGTTCGAGAAAATTTGCAACTGATACTCGATCGCGAAGTATTTTATTGCCGAATAGAGGAAATTGAGGATTTTGAGTACAGTGGCTGGGTTTATGACTTCGAGGTAAGCGAACATCACAATTTTGTTGCCAACAATATCTTGTGCCACAATACTATTCAGCTAATTGCTTTTCTCCTGCACTTGCAAGAACAAGATGCCCTAAAAGCGCCGACATTACTGGTTTGTCCGACATCAGTCTTGGGGAATTGGGAACGCGAAGTCAAGAAGTTTGGCCCGACGTTGAAAGTATTACTACATTATGGAGACCAACGCGCTAAAGGCAAAGCATTTGCGGCCGCAATTAAGGGAAAAGATTTAATAGTTACCAGTTACTCCCTGGTGTTTCGCGATGCTAAAGAAATTCAAAGCACTAAATGGCAGGGATTGGTTTTAGATGAAGCGCAAAATATTAAGAATTCTGAGGCGAAACAGTCGCAGGCGGTGCGGCAAATCGAGGCATCTTTTAGAATTGCGCTGACAGGAACTCCGGTGGAAAACAGACTGCAAGAATTGTGGTCAATTTTGGAGTTTCTCAATCCAGGCTATTTGGGCCCGCGCAATTTCTTTCAGCGCCGGTTTGCAATTCCGATCGAGAAATATGGCGATAGAGAATCATTGCACGCTTTGCGATCGCTCGTGCAGCCTTTCATCCTCCGCCGCCTCAAAACCGACAAATCAATCATCCAAGATTTGCCGGAAAAACAGGAAATGACTGTATTTTGCGGGCTCGCGTCAGAACAGGCTGCACTATATCAGAAAGTAGTTGAAGAGTCAATCGCTAATTTAGAATCAGCCGAAGGCATTCAGCGCCGGGGCATGATTCTGGCTTTGCTGGTAAAACTGAAGCAACTTTGCAACCACCCTGCCCTGGTAAAAGCAGAAGGTAAGCCGAAAGAATTGAGCATTAACAGCCAAGAATCGGGAAAATTGCAGCGGTTGGTGGAAATGTTGGAAGAGGTTGTCGCTGAGGGCGATAGGGCTTTGATTTTTACTCAATTTGCTGAATGGGGAAAACTTCTGAAACCGTATCTAGAACAGCATTTGGGGCGAGAAGTTTTGTTTTTGTACGGCAGCATTAAGCAGCAGCAGCGGGAAGAAATGATCGATCGCTTCCAGCACGATCCGCAAGGCCCGCCGATTATGATATTATCGTTGAAAGCTGGCGGTACAGGCTTAAATTTAACTAGAGCTACTCACGTTTTCCACTACGATAGATGGTGGAATCCCGCAGTAGAAAATCAGGCAACTGACCGGGTATTTCGCATTGGTCAAACGAGAAATGTGCAAGTTCACAAATTTGTCTGTACTGGCACCTTAGAGGAGAAAATTCACGATATGATCGAAAGCAAAAAAGCTCTCGCCGAACAAGTAGTCAGCGCGGGCGAAAACTGGCTGACTGAACTCGATACTGACCAACTTCGCAATTTACTAATTCTCGATCGCAATGCTATCATAGAAACAGAAGAAGAATAATTTTTAGGTTCGTAGTGAGGACTTCAGTCCTTCTTAAACGCGGACTAAAGTCCTCACTACAAACCTTATTATTTTTTTCTTATTTTTGCGGACTAAAGTCCTCACTACAAATCTTCTTCCTTCTTCCTTATTTTTGCGGACTAAAGTCCTCACTACAAACCTTCTTCTTCTTCTTCTTCTTCTTCCTTCTTCCTTCTTCTTCTTCCTTCTTCCTTCTTCCTTCTTCCTTCTTCCTTCTTCCTTCTTCCTTCTTCCTTCTTCCTTCTTCCTTCGGCTTATGATTGACAGAGAATGGTGGACGCAACAGTGGCTCGATTTAATCAATACCTACCGCTTCAAAAAGCGATTAGAACGTGGGTGGCAATATGCTCGCGAAGGTAAGGTTCTCAGTATTAAATTTCCCAATCAAGAAGTAATTGCCATAGTTCAAGGTAGCGAACCAAAACCCTATCAAGTTTCTTTGGGACTCGATACCTTGAGCGATGAAGATTGGGAATACGTGATTGAAAATATGTCGCAAAGAGCGGTTTTTTCAGCTAAACTATTAGCAGGAGAAATGCCTCACAATATTGAAGATGTATTTGCCGCGGCCGGAAAAACCCTATTTCCGTTAAGTTTGTCAGATATTCGATCGCGCTGTAGCTGTCCTGACCCGAAAAATCCTTGCAAACACATCAGTGCAGTATACTACTTATTGGGCGATCGCTTCGGCGAAGACCCCTTTGTACTGTTTCAACTGCGCGGTAGAACCAAAGAACAAATTTTAACCGCACTCCGTCAGAGACGGGGTACCCAAGCAGAGGAAAATTCCCAGCCAAACGCCGATGACAATTCCCCCGCCGCGAATGCTAAAGTGCCAAAGGTCGATCGCTTTTGGGAATACAACCAGCAGCTAGAATCATCTCTAGTCGTGATTGTGCCACCGCCCAGCAGCGAAACAGTATTAGATATTTTAGGCCCCATTCCCCTCGCAACCGACGGCAAACTCACAACTACCAAATCCTCCCCCGCATCAGACGCCATCAAACAGCATTTGAGTAAAATCTACCAAACAGTTAGCCAGCAAGCAGTTTTAGCCGCACTGAAACGAAGTGAAGCAGACTAAAAGATTATTCTTTCTTTGTTTCTGGGAATTACGCAAAGTCTAAGAAACCCGGTTTCTGAGAAAATATCTGCTGGGTAGCAAAACATTTCGAGAGAAACCCGGTTTCTGGGAATTATGCAAAGTCTGAGAAACCCGGTTTCTGAGAAAATATCTATTGGATGGCAAAACATTTCCCGAGAAACATGGTTTCGGCGAATTATCCATCAGGTTAAGAAACCCGACTCTAATAGCTGGTAAAAGTATAGTCATCTATGACATGACGTGGGAGGCATCAAGTCCCTCCCCTTTCGCTTTCACTTCGAGCGGATTGACCCGCCTCGGCTGAGCTACGCCCACGACCTATCCCATCGCTAAAAGCATTTGGGATTGCTTTTCTCAAAATATTATACCAAATTCAAAAAATAAGAGAACTAATTGCGCTTGGCAGAAGGCGGGTTGGTGAAACGCAACCAAGTTGCTAAAGTAGCTACGGCGAAAACTGAAGCAAAGCCGAACGTCAAGAAAGTTTCAAAGGCAGACATAATACTGTTCCTCTTTATTTTGAGCGATCGAGTAAATCTTTTCCTTTTTCTTTATATCAGCCTCAATCAATTTCTTCAACCTGTCCGGACATAAAGTATTTACTACTTTACAATGTAAAATATTTCTTTACAAAAAGTTACAGTCTTCCCAGATTACTCATAATATCGAGCAATTCCTGAGGCCGTTCAATCAAAAAATCGGGATTGTGTGCAGCCAAAACTTCCTGAGAATTAAAACCCCAACTTACCGAAATTACCTTAATACCAGTTTTTCTGGCAGCATCTATATCTCGGATTTCATCTCCTACATACACGACTTCTTCAGGATTTATATGCTCTTTTTTCAGCCATTTATTAATAACTTTATGTTTGCCAAAAGTTGAACCAGAGTAAATAAAGCTGAAAGTGTTTTGCAACCCGTTGATTTCTAGCAAGGCTAAGACATTCTCTTGGGAATTAGAGGTGATAATGCCTAGTTGAAAGCCAAGGTTCTTTAACTCCAGCAAAACTTCTTTAATTCCCGCAAATAATTCAATATTAGGCATTTCGCTGTGCAACTCTGCTTTCAATTTTCTAATCAGCAGCGGGAATTTGAAGAGAGAAATTCCAGAATACCGGAGGATTTGCCAAGAAGTTAAGTTGCTCAATTGAGCCAGTTCATCTTTTGTCGCAGACTTAAAGCCGAATTCTACTGACAAACGGTTGGTGATATTCAGGAGAATATCGATTGTATCTGCTAAAGTACCGTCAAAATCAAAAATAATTACTTTCGTCATTGGGGAAGATTAAATCACGAGGGGGAAATCTCTTCTATATTACTCATTGCCTTTTGATTGTTAACGCAAAAAAAGATAGCAACGGCGGGAATCGCACCCGCATCTCCCGGTATACTCCAGGGAATTCTACCATTTAAACTACGTTGCTGGTGGCAGCGAACCGAATCAAACGGTTGTCTCTCGCCTTGAAGAGGCGATCGCTCTACCACTAAGCTACACTGCCCCATTGCATTATACATTTTAAATGCCACAATTTGAGAATCGTAAAACTGATGCACCTAGACATAAATAACTATAAAGTAGGGTGCGTCAGTTGCGATAATTGTTATTTCCTGCTAACAATCTCAAAACTGACGCACCAATTTTTCCCGATGCGTCAGTTTTCAAATATTTCATTTATCTCAAATTTTTTCTAGCTGACGCACCCCACAAATAAATCATAAATCACAACTTCTTCCTTTTTCCTTCTTGCGACTTTCATCCAACAGAATTCGTGACATCCGCTACATCCGCTACATAATCCGTTGCCGAACTTTCTTCTTCCTTCTACTTATCACCAGGGAGAATCAGCATAATCTTTAAATAATTTACCATAAACATAGCGTTTCTCATTTATGCCCGCATAAATCGGGGCGCAAATTCGTGCCGCCGCATCTATCGCATCAAAAGGAGGTTGAACGCCCCGTGCTTGCATCGTTAAAACTTGAGGATGAGGGTGTAGAAAACTCACCCATCCCGGATCGACTGCATTCATAAAAATTTTGTGTTTGGCGTACTCTTTGGCGCAGGTGCGAGTCATCATGTTCAGTGAGGCTTTTGCCATGTTAGTATGCGGGTGACGCCAAGATTTATTACCGTCAAACTGCCCTTCTTTTGAAGAAATATTGATAATATATTTGCAGTTGTCTGGAAGATTGTTCATTAGTCGCTTGAGCCTGCTGTTGATTGCAAAAGGAGCGATTGCATTGATTACATGAACTTCTAATAACTCCAAAATACTCACCTCATCGTCTTTCATCAGCCAACTGTTGAAAGGGCGCAAATCTATTTGCTGTCCGTCGCTATCGTACATCCCCACCGGAAACCAACTAGGGTTATCTTCCTCTGATATCAAGTTTTCTCCATCCAAAGAGACAGCTAAAGTGCTGAGAGTTTTACTGTCTGAATCTTCGGGTGCGATCGACTTTTTTGACATATCGCCACCAATATTATCAGCCAAAAAGTGCGTTAGCGCTAACAGCGGCTTAATTTCCGCAGGCAAAACCTCGAAGGGCAGAGCCTCTAAATCCCTCAAATGCTGGTAAAATGCCGGAGGACGACGAACGGTTTGAGCCGCATTGTTGACAATAATATCGAGTCGGGGATAGGAACAGGTGAGGTATTCTGCAAAACGCTCAACCTTCGCAATATACCGCAAGTCTAACTCGTAAACGTGCAGGCGATCGCCCCAATCGCCAAAATCCAATTCTCCAGCATACCTTTTAGCAGCATCGCGAGGAAAACGAGTAGTCACAATTACCGAAGCACCAGCCCTCAGCAACCTCAAAGTTACAGCATAGCCAATTTTTACCCTCGCTCCCGTCACCAAAGCAAACATCCCGTGCAAATTAGCCGTTTCGTTGCGTTTTACATAATTCACTTCGCCACAATCACAACACAAACCGCTATAAAAAAAATGCGGCTGTTGAAAACTATTCTTGCAGACAAAACAGCGTTGCAGTTTATCCATATTCAATCCCTCATAGAAATCAAACAAGACTAATTATCATCTCCAAGCACATCGCCAAAGATTAGCTCGATCAAAAATCACCCCATCAATATTAGCTTTTTTCAAAATAGCACCGCTCAGATTAGCCTGTGTGAAATTAGCCCCGCTGAGATTTGCTTTCAGGAAATTTGCTCTTTTGGCAATAGCACCGCTGAGATTAGCACCAGCTAAATTAGCTTTATTAAAATCAGCATCGCACAGGTTAGCTCCCGTAAAATCTGCTTGAGAAAAATCAGCATTTGTCAAATCAGTTTTCTCCAAATTAGCACCGCGCAAATTAGCTCCTGCAAAACAAGCACCTGCGAAGGTACTCCACCGCAGATTAGCTCCTGCAAAAACAAATCCTTTAAAATTCCAGCCATTCAAGTTAGAGCGAATTAATTTAATCCCCGCCAGATTTGCTCCTGTCAATTTTGCTCCCTCCAAATTTGCCAGACTCAAATCAGCACCAGTCAAATCAGCACCAGTCAAATCCGCGCCGCTCAAATCAGCCCCACCGAGTTTAGCTTTTTTCAGGATAGTTTGACATAAATTAGCTTCCCGCAAATTAACTAAACGGAGGTTTGCTTGACTCAGATTTGCTCCCTGCAAATCAGCCCCGCTGAGATTCGAGCGATTCAGGTTGGCTCGACTCAAATCGGCATTTTTCAGATTGCTTACTTCTAAGTTGCTCTGAAAAATTTTAGCATTTTGTAAATTACAGCCTTCAAAACTTGCTCCTGCTAAATTAGACTCTCTCAAGTTGGCTCGACTCAAATTATATCCGCTCAAATTTGCCCAACTCAAATCTAAAAATCCGCCCAATAAAAGTAAATTTTGCACTCTCCATTTATTCCAGATTGTTGTACCTTTTTCAAGCAAGCTAATTTGTTCTTCCCGACAAAACATCGCAGCGGCGGCAGCTCGCACCCGCTCGTCAGCATCGTCAAAAACTGTAATTGCTGCTTCTAAACCTGCTTCTGGGTAGTTGAAAGCATCCGAAAGTGCTGCTAACCTTGCTTCAGCTAGGGGGCTGGCTAAGCGTTGCTTGACTCCTGCTATGCCGCCCAAGACAGCAGCATTAATTGGAGGTGGATTTTTACCGCCCAAAATTGCATCGTATTGTGTGGGTTCATGGGCCGACATAAATTTGAGAAGCAGGAATAAGAAAAAAATACGGTAACTACTAATGATAGTATGTCCTTCGATAATTCCTATAATAATATTGGTTCGTAGTGAGGACTTTAGTCCTTTCTTGGATGCGGACTAAAGTCCTCACTACGAACCTTTTGACTTTAGTCCTTTCTTGGATGCGGACTAAAGTCCTCACTACGAACCTTTTATTTGATTTGCTTTGGCATTTCTGCGTAGCATTTCGGGTTTAATTCGCCGCAGTGCCGAAGCTGTAAATCGGCGGTTCCACTCTTCATCGGAAATTGTGGCTAATTCTGCAAGCGTTGGTGCTATGTTTTCAGGATAAGGCTCAAATTCTGCAACATCCGTTGGTTTGGCAAATCGCTGATTCCAAGGACAAACATCTTGACAAATATCGCAACCTGCTACCCAACCTTGTAAATTAGATGCTATTTCGTCGGGCAGTTTTTCGGCCCGATTCTCGATCGTATGATAAGCTATGCACCGATCGGCATTCACGACAAAAGGCTCAGTAATAGCTGCCGTCGGACACGCCTCAATGCAGCGAGTGCAGGTACCGCAATGTTGAGTGTGTGGCGCATCCGGCTCTAACTCGATATTAGTCAAAATTTCGCCCAAAAACATCCAAGAACCGTATTCCCGCGAAATTACATTACCATTTTTAGCAATCCAGCCAATCCCCGCACGCTGGGCCCATATTTTATCCTGAACAGGCCCGGTATCAGCATAATACCGTGCTTCAATTCCTTCGCCTTGCGATCGCACCCAATTTGCTAACAGCTTCAGTTTTTTGTGCAGAATTTTGTGGTAATCCCGCCCCCAACCGTAGCGGGAGATTTTAGCATACTCTCTGACTGCATCGTCTCCCTCCAACGAGGGATTCTCGGGGCGTTGGTGAGGCGTGTAGTAATTGAGGGCGACACATATTAATGACTGCACGTCTGGCACGAGCGATCGAATATCCAGCCGTTTCGGGTTGGTCATCCATGCCATATCCGCCTGATAACCGTTGTCCAGCCAAGCCTGCAATCTTTGTGCATCTACCTGGGTTTGGGTTTGTGCTGAGGCGATCCCAATCTTGTGAAATCCTAACTCTAGGGCTTTTTGCTTAATGCGATCGCTATTAATTGATATTTTCATAGGATTAGAATCTAATGCACAAAATGCGCCATAAGTCTAGCAATCTTCAGCTTAATTTCGGACAGCATTGATAATACTTTTGCAACCTTTATATTTATAAATTTGAACTCTAAAATGTTAAAAATTTCACATAACGTTACATAATGTAATCAAGGGAGAATTCGATTCGCCTATTCAAGTACGCAAGTAAAACCCACAGCGAATCGCATAGTATACACATGGCAGTTAGTATTCAATCCGCTCAATCTATCTTCTCCAACACCGAGATTGCTAGTGCTGTTCCGGCTACTACCGACGCTTTCTACAAACTCAGCGTCGAAGACCAACTAGCACTGCTCTGGTATGCTTACACCGAAATGGGCATTTCTATCACCGCAGCAGCCCCCGGAGTAGCCAGCATGGCGCTTGTCGAAGGCGTGCTGGGCGAAATCAAACAGATGTCGCCGGCTGCTCAAAGCAAAACCATGTTTGACCTAGCAAGCAATGCCGACACCACCATCGGCCGGATTTACACTTCCTTGCGCGTCAACACTAAACTCGGTTTCTGGTACGAATTGGGACAGTTGATGAAACAGGGCGTTGTCGCTCCCATCCCTGCTGGCTATCAAATGTCTCCCGAAGCAACCCAAGTCCTTGAAAACATCAAGAAGCTCGATCCGGGTCAACAAATTACTGTACTTCGCAACACTGTAGTTCACATGGGCTACGATCCCGATTTCAGCCAAGAATACGGCAAACGCTCTGCTCCTCGCAGCACTCCTACCGCTGTAGCAGAGCGGGTGAAAACCCAGATTGAGGGTATCAGCGAGAAAACTGTGCTCAGCTACATCGACAACATGAACGCCTTCGACTTCACCCCAGCCGTCGGTTTATTTGCTGAAGATGGTGCTCTCCAACCGCCTTTCCAAAAGCCGATCGTCGGTCGCGAAGCTATCCTCAACTATATGCGGGAAGAGTGCATCGGCCTGAAAATGCTGCCCGAGCGAGGTGTGTCGGAGCCGGCTGAAGATGGCTACCGCCAAGTCAAAGTCACGGGTAAAGTCGAAACTCCTTGGTTCGGCGCCAATGTGGGTATGAACATCGCGTGGCGGTTTATGCTCGATCCTCAAGGTCAAATTTTCTTTGTGGCGATCGACTTGTTGGCTTCTCCTAAGGAATTGATGAATTTGATGCGGAAATAGCATCTTCTTGTTTAACAAAGACTCTACAGCAACCCAGATGCCACGAGGTGTCTGGGTTTAGTTGATTTGAGATTTGAGATTTTTCGATTTTTGATTTGAGATTTGAAGGATTCAAGGATTGGGAATGGCTGATGGCATAAGGGTTTGCGACTTGCCTACAGTTGCATTATTTTTGGTAATTGGTACAATTTCGGTCGATCGGCCTCAAAGCTCCAGGAGGCGCATAGCATTATTGATTTTTTAGATAAAATTTATGACCCTAGTTATATCTTTTGATGGATTTCCTGCGACCGAGAGAATGATTACATTAGATTTATTCATCTCAAATCACTTCTTATATGACCGCCACAACTCGACCTATTTTAACTCGCTCTATAAATATCGTCGGTGTCACAAAGCCTGCGGTACAGCAATATTTTGAAACTTTTAACGCGGGTGATTTTGAATCCACCGCTAATCTGTTTGCTGAGGACGGAGTTCTGCACGCGCCCTTTGAAGAGCCAATTATCGGCAAAAGCTCGATCGCCAGTTATCTAAAAACAGAAGCGCCAGGAATGCATCTCGAACCCCAGCAAAGTGTAAGCAAAATTTTAGAAGATGGAACAGTTGAAATTCAGGTCAGCGGTCGGGTGCAAACTCCCGCATTTGGTATTAATGTCGGATGGTTTTTTTTGCTCAATTTTCAGCAAGAAATTGTTTCTGTTACCGTCAAACTCTTAGCATCTCCCCAAGAATTGCTGACTCTGCGACCTAAGAAATTCGGTTCTTAATATAGGAATTATCCAGGGAGTGAGGCACAAATTGGTAATTGGTAATTGCCAAGAAAGCGACCGCAATGAAATTGTTTGATAGTGAGGAATAACCTCATCTCCAGAGGGAGCATCCCAATGAATGCAAAAAAGCAATTTTTTTACAGTGCTATCCCCGAAAAGCGAGTGTTGAATATATCGCTCTTCGGGGACAGCACTATAAAATCCAAACTAAGAGGCTCCCATCTATCTAAGCATAGCCAACGCTATAGAAAGCCGATTTTTTCAGTATTTATCAGCCCGCAACAGTACCTAGAGCAACCGCAGCCGACAGCTAAAACGTTGTTATGTTATACGATTTATAAAAAGTATTGGTACATAATTGTTGGGGATGAGTAAAACGAGGAGTTGTTTGCTTAACTCGCGATAGAGGTGCGTCGCTACTCTAAAAGTCGCTTTTCTTTACGGATTTTTAATAGCGACGCACCCTACAGCTACTGTTGCTTGTTTCTTCTTAATTCTTTCTTCTTCCTTCGGCTCTACAATCTTAGAGTCTGGTTAGAGAGGGACGAGATTGCAAGAAAAAGTGGCTGTCACCGCACGGTGCGACAGACAACCACTAGAATCAAAAACATTGTCAATCACTAATGACTAATGACTAATGACTAATGACTAAACGGTGCGACAGACAACCACTAGAATCAAAAACATTGTCAATCACTAATGACTAATGACTAATGACTAATGACTAATTAAGATTTTTCCGGCAAACTCGCTTCCAACTTCAGACAGTTACGACCGTCTAATTGCAAAGTGTAGTCCACCCGATCCATAAGTCGGCTCATAATCAGCCAGCCATAGCCACTTTCTTGTTTAGCTTCCGGCCTCGGGGGACTGTAAGTATCCATTTCGTAACCTTTACCGTAATCCCAAATTTCTAAACCAATATCCCGATTTTTTAAATTCAAGCGAATTAAAACTGGCAGATTGGGTTGATCTTTGTGAGCATGGCGGATCACGTTAGAATAGGCTTCTGCTAACACCAAGCGCAAACGATTCGACTGACGCGGCCAATCGACGTGCTCTCCTAGCTCAACTTCCAAACTGCTCAGCAACCAATTTTCAACTATTGTTAAAAACCGCAAGTCGCTTGGCACATGAAGCTCAGTATTCATAAAAAAATCCCGTAAGTTTGAAAACCCTGTGTCTTCAGACCAGGTTTGACACTCAAGCGGGCTAAAGCCGCTGAGATTCTACTGACAGAATTAGACAAAGGGTGTGACCTAAATCTAATCTCGTTACGACCGTCAAGCGCCGTCTACTTAGTCACTCATCGTCAAGCGATAGTTACTAGCTAATGATTGTTGTTTCTAATGCTTTCAGAATCCATCACGCTTGCCAAGACGCGGTACGCTCGACATCCTGCCATTATTAGCTCTTTTTGTGTTGCCTCTCACTCTTGCGTACTAAGTTGCAGGGATTTCTCCGATACTAGGATGTTTCAACACGTAGATGTTTTTGTTCTTACTCACAATCTAAATTGTATCATACTACGAAGAACACGGGGACTAAAGTCCTCCGCGTCGCTTTCCTAGGAAGGACTAAAGTCTCGCTCGTTTCCCGCATCCCGTATTAGTTTTATGAAACATGACGCACCAAATTTATCTGGCGTTAATATTTGCCACTACATAGAGGATACTCAATGGCGGGCGATCGATGCAATAGACTTTTTTGAAAGCGTCGATCGCAAAGCATCAGTTAAAAGTTAGGCATTGACCCGCCCAAAAACGGATACCGTGCCACCTACTTCAGTCGTGGAGAGATCCAAATTTTAGAGGAAAGTTCAAGCTCCCAGATTCAATGCGAGAGTCAAATCTAAAATCTAAAATCTAAAATCTAAAATCTAAAATCTAAAATCGACTGACGTGCTAGTTCTCTAACTTTTGCCGTTAGCGAAGCCCGCCCCTACGGGGGCTACGCCAACGAAGACGATCGCCCGCGTTCTCTGTATTAATCTGTAGGCCCTCAACTGACGGCTGGAGTTTTTGAGATCCAAAGCCCCCGACTCTGCGTCGGGATGACTGACAGATTCAGAGAACCTCCAGAGAGAGTATGGTTTGGTCATCTTCCTGAACAGGATTGTCAGCTCGGATGTAAGCCAACAAATTGTCCAAGTTGAAGGAACCAGGCTCTTGAATCAAAAGTTGCCAAAGCCCTTCTTGTTGTAGCATAGAACGGGTTTCTTCGCCCCCTGCGACCGCCTTAGTGGTCACGCTAGCTTCAGTAATCCCGTCACTTGTCAGCAGAAATACATCTCCTGACTTTAATTCGATCGCACCAGCTTTACCTTTCCAGACTGGCAATATCCCCAAGGGAATACCGCGAGCTTTGAGGAAATTCGGCTCTGCTGGTGTTCCACCGCTAGCTGCTTGAGCTTTCACCTCTGAGTTAGACCAAACGATGGGATAAATGTGACCGGCATTAGCAAAAGCCAGGTGTCCCGTTGACGGAGTGTAACGAGCTACAACCATGGTAATAAAATGGTTGTTGCCGATCAGATCGTCAGCCATACTGCTGTTCATATTCTGCATCACTCTCTCGGGTTCGGGAGAAACTTCTTGAGAAAGTTCGCGCCGCATCACCGAAATCGCGCTAGCCATAAATAGAGCAGCCGGAACACCCTTACCGGAAACATCTCCCACAGCTATCCAAATATCCCCTTGAGAGTGGACGTAGACCTCAAAAAAGTCACCGCCAACTTCCCGTGCGGGATAGCAACAAGCTTGCACCCTGACAGTTTCAAAATCCGGCCAACTTTGGCGCAACAAGTTTGTTTGGATTTGGCGGGCCACCTCCAACTCGTTTTGCATCTGATTGGCTAAATCCAGAGTGCGCTGATAGAGCTTAGCTTGAGACAGGGCGAGAGCAGCTTGAGCTGCTACACCTTCTATTAACTCTATCTCTTCTCCCGACCAAGGGTTAGTGCCACCTTGCTGACACAGGGCTAGTACCGCCAACAAGTCTTGCTGATAAGTTAGGGGCACAGCAATCTCAACCGAGTTACCGTCAGCCCCACTGTTGGCGCTGACTTGAGTTTGGCGGCTGGCTACGGCTTGAACCAGCAAATTTTCATCAAAAGAAAAGCTGCTAGGTTCGGCGTTTTGGGCTTGGTAGGGAAAGGTACTGGGTAATAGTCGATCGACCTCTACCGGCCGCAGCATACAATAGTTGGCCTCAAAAGTTTGACCTACGGTTTGAACAATAGTTTGTACCATACTAGAGTAATCTAGCGACCCGCGAATCACGCTCATCACCTCATTAAACAGAGATTCCTTACGTAAAGCGCGACGCAGTGCAACGCTGCGCTGCTTGTAGTATTTGTAAGTTTCTGACGCTTGATTGATAACTGATTTCAGTTCTTCAGGATTCCACGGTTTGGTGATGTATTTGAAAACTTGACCTGCATTAATTGCCTCTACCAAGTCTTCAACATCGGTATATCCCGTCAGCAGAATCCGAATTGTATCCGGATAACGTTCGACTGTTTTCCCCAAGAACTCGGTACCATTCATTTCTGGCATCCGCTGGTCAGATATAATCACCGCCATCTCGCCCTGTTCGTCTAGAACTTCCAGGGCGCTGAGGGCGCTATCTGCTTTGTAAACCTGAAAATCGCGTCGAAACGTCCGGTACAGCAAATCCAAGTTGTCGGGTTCGTCATCGACTACCATTAGTTTCAGTTTGCTTCCATCTCCCCGACTCATGCTATTCCCTACTCCTGGGCGAATTAATCAGGTCTAAAACTAGCTTGTCAAGTACCCTTGGCGGATTCAGCGGAGCCGAATCTGCGTGAGGGGTTTGGGTTTCATAGGTCAGTGCCATGACGCGTGATACTACAAGGAAGTTCGGAACTTGCATCCGGTCGCGGCCTTGCCAGACCTCGCCGCCTTTGAGAGCTCGTCCTTTATTCCGCTTACTGCCGAATCAAGTTAATTTTTCTGCCAGTCTGAGCTTAGCAGAACGAGAGCGGGGATTTCTAGCTAGTTCGTCGGATTGGGGGACGATCGGCTTTTTTGTCAGTACCTGCAAACACTCGGTTGCTCTCAACTGGTGCTTGACCGGCCTGTCTTCGAGACTGTGAAAAGTAATTATTCCAATTCTCCCACCGGGTTTTAGCCATTTAGGCGCTTGGTTGAGGAAAGTATCTAAAGACGCAAGTTCGGAGTTGACAGCTATCCTTAAAGCTTGGAAAGTGCGGGTGGCGGGATGGATTCTACCGTTGCGCTGCTTGGGTGGGAAGGTAGACGCGATCGCACCTGCGAGCTCTGTAGTAGTTTCAAAAGGACGCGATTGCACAATCCGCCTCGCAATGCGCCGGGACAGTCGTTCCTCGCCGTACTTGTAAATAATATCTGCTAGTTTAACTTCTTCCCAGTGATTGATAATCTCTTCTGCGGTCAAAGATTGCTGCTGGTTCATACGCATATCTAGTTGAGCGGGGTGGCGAAAACTAAAGCCTCGTTCCGGTGTATCGAACTGAGCCGAGCTAACACCCAAATCTGCTATAATACCATCAAATTTGGCATCAGGAGACTGATATTGGGCAAAATTGCCGTGCCAAAACTCGACGGGCGAGTTAGCAAATCGGGCTTGGCAAAAACGGATGGCTTCTTCATCGCGATCGATCGCCACCACCGTCACATCAGGGGCGGCTGCCAAAATCAAACTCGTGTGTCCGCCGCCCCCAAGCGTCGCATCCAAATAGCGCCCGCCGGCACGTACACCCAAACCCGTAATTAATTCATTACCTAAAACTGGAACGTGATAGGTGTCAGCGCAGACATCCGATCCAGGGGTGTCCTTCTCAGAGAGCTCGATATCCTTCATAATCAATAAAAGTGAAACAAAAATCAACAATAGTCAGTAATCATTAAGTCATTTAATTATGTCAAGAATCGAGACTAGAACCGAACCAATGGTGCTCAACATGGGCCCGCACCACCCATCCATGCACGGCGTACTGAGGTTGATTGTCACCCTCGACGGCGAAGACGTAGTGGACTGCGAGCCTGTTTTGGGCTATCTACACCGCGGCATGGAAAAAATTGCCGAAAACCGCACCAACGTGATGTACGTCCCCTACGTGAGCCGCTGGGACTACGCTGCGGGGATGTTTAATGAAGCGGTGACAGTCAATGCACCGGAAAAATTGGCGAATATTGCTGTCCCCAAACGGGCTAGCTATATCCGGGTAATTATGCTGGAGTTGAACCGGATTGCCAACCACTTGATGTGGGTGGGGCCGTTTTTGGCAGACGTGGGCGCGCAAACTCCCTTTTTCTACACTATGCGCGATCGCGAACCAATTCTCGACTTGTGGGAAGCAGCCACCGGCTACCGCATGGTAAACAACAACTACTTCCGCATCGGCGGAGTCGCAGCAGATTTACCCTACGGTTGGGTAGACAAGTGCCAAGATTTCTGCGATTATTTCGTTCCCAAAATTGACGAATACGAACGTTTAATCACCAACAACCCTATCTTCCGCCGCCGGATTGAAGGACTGGGTACGATTTCTCGCGCCGAAGCGATTAACTGGGGACTCTCCGGGCCCATGTTGCGCGGTTCCGGCGTAAATTGGGATTTGCGGAAAGTTGACAATTACGAATGTTACGACGAATTCGACTGGGAAGTTTGTACAGAAGCTGCGGGCGATTGTTTGGCCCGCTACTTAGTCCGAATTCGCGAGATGCGCGAGTCAGTTAAGATCCTCTATCAAGCCTTAAAAGGACTCCCCGGCGGCCCTTACGAAAACTTGGAAGCCAAGCGCTTAGAAAGCGGGCCAAAATCTGAGTGGAACAGTTTCGACTATCAGTTTATTGGCAAAAAAGTAGCGCCAACTTTCAAGATTCCTAAGGGCGAACATTACGTGCGTGTTGAAAGCGGCAAGGGTGAGTTGGGAATCTATATTATCGGCGATGACAGCGTGTTTCCTTGGCGCTGGAAGATTCGCGCTGCTGATTTCAATAATTTGCAGATTTTGCCCCACATCGTGCGCGGCGTAAAGATTGCGGACTTGGTGGCAATTCTGGGCAGTATCGACATTATCATGGGTTCGGTGGATAGGTAGGTAGAGGAAAAGGGCGTTAGCGAAGCCCTCGAAGAGGATCGTATTTTTGGGCTATTTGCTCAAAAGTGCGATCGCTACTTGTTAGCAGTATATTAATCTCTGTTTTGTCACTATTGGGAAAATTAACGATTTTGTGAGGATACAATCCACTGAAGATCGAGGTTTCACCTCAGTTGGACAAAAGAAGGTTAATAATCGCAGCTAAAAATGAGCTCAGTTTTGCACTGCGTGCAAATATACTCAGTAATATCCTCATCTACTCTTAACCAGCGCAAGTTTGTGCTGTTGCAGTAGGGGCAATACTGAGTGACAGATAAACTTTCAGTGGGGATACACTGCCATTTTGGTAAATTAACAGCTACCTCTGACTCTAGAGAAGTTAACGTATTAACAGGTAAACTCCATACCCTATCTAGTAATTCATTGACTTTGAAACTTAATTCATTAACATTTTCAACCCACAAATAGCCGCAGCGGACAGCACGACAGATCGAAACGTTTCTCTCTTCTTCAATAAATATAGAATTTCCCTTGGGGTCGATCGCCTCGCATTTCCACAATGTTAATACTATAGGAACTTCTTGTGCGTAATTCACTATCAAAGCCGGGATATCGTTTAGTTGCTGTTCTGTAAAACAAGCCACCCATATATCGCCGGCAATTCTTTTGCATCTTTCTAAACAAACGCAACTTTTCAACAAATTATCGAAGGCGATGATATCTTTGTCTACTTCATCGTGACCTAAGTAATTATTGCGTCTTTTTGTGTCTGCAAGATCGAAGATAACTAAATAAGCTGGTAATAATAACTCGCTCGATTTTTTGAACTCTTCTAAAAATGACTCTCTCGACATACAGAAGCATTATATTTAAAAGCTAAGGCTAGCTTATCACAGCGATAGAAAATTGCCAATCTCAAATCTCAATTTTGCGATCGGCTCCAAAATGATATAATAAATTTTGAAAAACAGAGATGTTATAGAATGAATGCCAAATTTATGAACATCAAAATTTCTCTCTTTTCTCTTCCTCTGTGCCCTCTGCGCCCTCTGCGGTTAAAAAAATCTTTATTTCCTCAATAAAATAACATCAACTATAAACTATGACAGTGCAGCAATTAGATATTAACGACAGCAACCCAGAACTCTGCGATTTAATCAGCGAAAGAATTGCCGCAAGTCCCCAGCAGCGCATTACCTTTGCGGAATATATGGATTTGGCACTATATCACCCGCAGTATGGTTACTATAATGGCGATCGCCCCAACATCGGCAAACAAGGCGATTTTATCACATCCCCTCATTGGAGTGCAGATTTTGCTGAGGTTTTGGGCGAGCAATTTCTGGAAATGTGGCAAATTCTCGGCAAACCTAATGCTTTTACTATCGTAGAAATGGGTGCGGGGCGAGGAACATTTGCCACACATTTACTGCAATACCTGCAACGACAATATCCCGATTTATTTAAAGTTTTAGAATACATTATTGTTGAAATTTCCCCTGTACAGCAAGCGGTGCAGCAGCAAAACTTAGCTGAATTCAAAGTCAAGTGGTGCAAGTGGGATGAAATAGCTAATAACTCGATTGTCGGCTGCTTCTTTTCTAACGAGTTAGTAGATGCTTTTCCAGTTCATCAATTTATCGTCGAACAAGGGCAACTTCGGGAAATTTACGTTACCGCAGCCGCCAAAAAAAACAAACAATCTGGGAGCCAGTTTGTTGAGGTAGTAGGCGAACTTTCAAATCATAAGATTGCCGAATATTTTGATTTAGTAGGAATTGATTTATCGGCTAGTGTCTATGCGGATGGTTATCGCAGCGAAGTTAATTTAGCAGCTTTAGACTGGATAAAAACAGTTGCCGAAAAATTGCAGCGCGGTTATGTGTTGACAATTGATTACGGCCATCCGGCGCACCGCTATTACAATCCAAGACGCACGGAAGGAACGCTGCAATGTTATTACCGCCACCGCTATCACAGCAATCCTTATATTAATGTGGGGTGGCAGGATTTAACGGCCCACGCTGATTTTACGGCGCTGGAAAAACAAGGTGAATTGTGCGGTTTGGAGATGATGGGTTTTACTCAGCAGGCTTGGTTTTTGATGGTGCTGGGTGTGGGCGATAGAATTGCTTCTCTATCTGCAAATGATGCACAAGTATTGGATTTGGCAACCTTTTTACGCAGGCGGGAAGCGCTGTATCAATTGATCGATCCGATTGGTTTGGGGGGGTTTGGGGTTTTGGTGCAGTGTAAGGGGTTGAGTGAGGAGGAGAAAGGGGAAAAGCTTAAAGGCTTGAAAGTGCCAGATTAGTTATCTAGATTAGTTTTTTAAGTTGATATTTGGACTTAATTTGGTTCCAAAAATCTTGATTTACAGTCAACTAATAGAGTAAAAGGGCCCAAGCCCAACAACGTACCTCATCTTTCTGAGAATTAATGTAATTTAACTTCCTGAGTGATTTCTAGTGAATGGCAAGGCCGTATTTATGTGCTGAATCTAGAGAAACGTCTGGAAGGTTGAGCAGCAGTTCATCCCATGTAATGTGATTTTGTAAAGCATCTACAACTACTTGCAGCGGCTCAGATAAAATGGTTTGAAAGTCTGCTTCTTCAGGAAACTGAATTTTAAATGCTAATTGCTCTTGAGGAGGTGTGAATTGAGCATTAACATTATCGCGATTTCCTCTTGCGTCAACGCGATACCAGCCTACTTTGGGTAAGTAAATGGCATTGAAACCGTGCAAGGTATAGGGCGCACCTTTCTCGTCAAAGCTCAATCTTTGATAGCAAAAACCTGCGGGAATGTTGTTAGCCCTCAGCAATGCTGCTAATAGGTGACTTTTGGCAAAACAATAACCTGTTTTGTAGTTTAGTACATCGGATGCTCGACAGGTGACGGGATTCATCTGATAGTCGTAGCTGTGGCGAATTTCGTCTCGAACCCACTCAAAACTAGATTGGGCGATCGCCTCTGATGTATGATGTTGTGATGCTATCTTGTTCGCGAGTGCTAAAATTGCGGGATGATCGCAATCGATAATGTCAGTCGCTGCTAAATAGGTTTTCATTTCTGGAATGATTTTTCTGATAGCCTTTCTGCCTGAGAACTGCTACAATATTCTCATAAACCTGATGATTCTCCCAATCGAAGCAGCAAAAAGTTATGTTTTGAGGAGCGCCATTTTTTTGCATTTGTTCGTAGCAGATTTTGACTGCAATCTCACCTGCTAAATCCTTGGGATATTTGTAAATGCCGGTGCTAATGCAAGGAAATGCGATACTCTCGAACTTTTGCTCGATCGCGATTTGCATACACTTGCGGTAACATTGGGCTAAGAGTTCGGCTTCTCCGCAATCGCCTCCCTGCCATACGGGGCCTACGGTGTGGATGATGAAGCGCGCAGGTAAGCGATATCCTTTTGTGAGTTTAGCATCCCCGGTTTTGCATCCTCGGAGCGATCGACATTCGTCTAGAAGTTCCGGGCCCGCTGCTTTGTGGATGGCGCCATCTACTCCACCACCTCCCAGCAAACTGGTATTTGCAGCATTGACGATCGCATCTACTTTCAGTTGTGTGATGTTGCCTAAAATAACTTGCATAAAAATAATTCAGCTTTAAAAGCCCATACTTATAATGATACAGATGGATTGCGTGCGATCGCCACGAAATGAACAATTTGCGATCGTATCAAATCCCAGATTCAGTAAAAGCTAGATTCAAATCATCAATCAACCCCAATTGTTGGATCTATAGCAATCCTATCTGAGTTTCAAGGTATAACTACATCTCGTTTTCCTAGACTCTTTTTATAGCAAGGATTTCAGAATTCCCCGATCTTGAAAATGATTTAGGATTGCTATAGTATGTTACATGAATCCGAAGTCAAAACTTTATAAAACTAAAAATTATGTGCCAATTACTAGGAATGAACTGCAATGTGCCAACAGATATTTGCTTTTCTTTTGAAGGTTTTTCTGCAAGGGGCGGTAAAACAGATATTCATCAAGACGGTTGGGGAATTGCTTTCTTTGAGGGCTTGGGATGCCGTATTTTTATAGACTCCAAACCTGCGGTTGATTCGACAGTTGCTGATTTGGTGCGGCGCTATCCCATCCACTCAACTAACGTCATCGCTCATATCCGCAAAGCTACTCAAGGCGAAATTGCTCTGGAAAACTGCCATCCCTTCATTCGAGAGCTTTGGGGGCGCTATTGGGTGTTTGCTCACAACGGAAATCTGGAAAATTTTAATCCTGAAAGTACGGGATGTTACAAAGCTGTAGGCAAAACTGACAGCGAAAAAGCCTTTTGTTTGATATTGGAAAAGTTCCGAGAAAGTTTTCCTCAAAATAAGCCTGATTTGACGGAACTTTACACGGTATTGAATGAAATAACTAAAAGTTTAGCAGAGTACGGAATTTTTAATTATTTACTTTCGGATGGAGAACACTTGTTCGTGCATTGTTCTACTAATCTACATTACATTGTACGCCAAGCACCTTTTGCTAGCGCTCACTCAATCGATGAGGATGTGACTGTCGATTTTAGGGAATTGACCAAAGAAGGCGATCGCGTGGCTGTGATTGCTACTTTTCCACTTACAGATAACGAAGTTTGGCAGAAGATTCAGCCGGGAGAATTGCTGGTATTTCAGGAGGGTTTGCCAATCAATTTTGAACGGCTGGATTTAACTTAAATGAATGCTACGAAATGCCTGGAAAATCTGTGCATTGCCGCATTCCAGGCTCGTGAAATGCCAACACAATATCTTCCTTGGGAACCCCTGCACCAAATCCGTTGCAATTACATCTTCTGTCCAGTCTTCCTCTACTATCGATCGACCTTTTTTTAGAGGGGAATTTGCGCGGTGCGATCGCATCAAATGCCTGCTTCAGTAAAAGCTAAATTCAAATCATCAATCAACCCCAATTGTTGTGCCCACTCTGTTAAGTAACTCCGCTCCAAAATCTCAGCTTGGACTTTCAGAATTCCCAAAACATCAGTCCATTGTTTTTGAGACTGAGACTGTTGTCGCCAGAGCAGTTTTGCCAACACAATATCTTCAGGAGAAGCAATCCAAAATTGTTCTACACCAGCTTCATCAAGGGCTTCTAATCGCCGTCTTGCCATTTTTGAGCGATCGAATTCAGTATCAGAATTCAGCACAATATCGGCGTTTAATACTGAAGTCATGTGAGTGACGCTCAACACCATTCCTCTGCCCTCTTGAATATCTTCTACTGAGCCCGGAGGGCAGTAAAAACCTGCCGTTTCTAGTGCTTCAACTAATTGAAAGATATTGTCCCGCAGCAATTCAATTACTAAATCTAAATCGCGTGTTGTTCTAGGGTCGCCATAGACAGAAGCGGCAACGCCTCCTGTAATATAATAAGGGATAGATAATGTTTCAAAAATAGGGTGCAACAGTCTAGCAATTTCGCTGGGGTCTTGCGTCCACATAGATGGGTCACTGGTAGGGGTTAAAATTGGCAACCATTTGCTGCGTAAGATCGATCGGGCAAATCGCTCTTGATAGGTTGAGGGACAAGCTTTTTTCATGCCGCGCAAGCTAACAGTCTTTGCCCAACGATTTAATTTTGCCGCCATTTGCGATCGTTGGGAATTAGTGAGTTGCCGCAGTAGGTAGAAATCAATTGCATCAGCTTCAGGGGTTTTATCTTCTGACTGGGCACGGTATCCAGGTTTGATGGATATTTGCGGTATGAATTGAATCATTTTGCTTGTTGACTTTCAGAATTTTATAAATTGAGTTAGGTTTTTTATGATGATTAACTACTCATCAACAGTCATATCTTCAAACAAAATAGGTTCAATTCGTTTCAATACTTCCTCAAGCAAATCTTTTGGACATTCACCAATCAAACTTGCTTGCCTTGCGCGGTAATCTTGCATAACGCAGTTGATCTGTCATAATTACACCTGTCACCGCTTCACCTTCTGGAATGGGAACATAAAACGGATTTTTGCGTTGTGTGGTGCTAATCGGACAGACAAATACAAACCCCATTTTTCGGTTAAATTTAGTTTGACTCACAACCAGTGCAGGTCGAGTACCCATTTGTTCGTGTCCGGCTTGATGATCGAAATTGAGGCGAATGAAATGACCTCGTTCGGGGATATAATTTACCAAACTTCTTCTCCTTCTGGTTTTCCCCAAGAGATTTCTTCGCTGGGTTCTATTTCGCCTGCCAATAATTCATCTAGGGTATATTTTGAAATTTTCTGATTGACAGGTTCTATGACCATTTTTCCATTTTCTATACTGCAAATTACGGAATCATCTGCTTTCAGGTTGAACAATTTTACAATATAGTCCGGTATTGGCAAAGCTAAGGAATTACCCAAGTTACTGAGGTGTATTTTTGCTGTCATACATTTGCGATTTTAATGCTCAGGTTTATCTATTATAACAGCTAGATATAAATCGTATACCAGGTTTAGTTTTGTAAATATTTTAAGGGCGATCGCCTTCGGACAATATTATGACTGTAGGTTGGTCTGCACTTGTGGGCGATCACAAATAACTTCCAGGTAGCGTCGCAATTGCTACAATCTTTCCCTTAACCTTAAGTTGCGGCAATCTATAATGATTGTAGCCGATCGTCTTAGTCATTTGAGGAGCCACCATGAAAACAATTGGGCTAATTGGGGGAATGAGTTGGGAGTCTTCTATTGAGTATTACCGCATCATTAACGAGGTCACCAAGAGCAAGCTTGGGGGATTGCATTCTGCTAAAAGCGTAATGTACTCAGTTGATTTTGCAGAAATCGAGGCTTTGCAACATCAAAGTCGTTGGCAAGAAGCAGCAGGTTTGATGGTTGCAGCAGCACAAAGCCTTGAACGGGCAGGAGCCGATTTTATCGTTCTCTGTACTAACACAATGCATAAACTTGCGGATGAGATTGAGGCAAATATTCAAGTTCCATTTCTACATATTGCGGATACGACGGCTGAGAAGATTCAGTCCAGTGGCATTCAAAAGATCGGCTTGTTGGGTACTCGTTTTACGATGGAGCAGGATTTTTATCGAGGGCGACTGGTAGATAAACATGGGCTAGAGGTGCTCATTCCAAATGATGATGAGCGAGAGGTAGTGCATCGAGTCATTTATCAAGAATTGTGTCTGGGAATTATTAATCCAGAATCGAGGAAGCAATATATCGAGATTATGAATAGCTTAGTTGAATCCGGTGCAGAAGGCATTATTTTAGGCTGCACAGAAATTGAGTTACTAATTCATACTGGAGATGCTACGGTTGGATTGTTTCCGACAACGAGGATTCATGCAGAAGCAGCAGTAGAAAAAGCAACAACTGCCGTACTTAGGAATGAAAATTAAATAATTTCAGCATCTTTACGCCCGCTAGCTTTGCAGGCAAGGATTGAAAGATCGAGATTGCTTAAGTTATTAAATTGCCATTCCTTATTTGCGATCGCAAATAACTTCCAGGTAGCGTCGCAACTGCTACAGTGTTTCCCAACAAATCGAAGAACTCAACGCTATAACCTGTTTTTAGTTTTTCAACAAGTGCTATTGATTTACCAGTCCTCGCAGTTCCTTATTCTGATTCTGGAAATTGTTGCTCGTATTGGCCTAGAATTTCTCGAACTGTTTCGGCCGCGATGTCTGATAGGTCTGATTTAGAATAGATAGTCACCAAAACGATCGAATCGCTAGTTTTGAGGTAATAAATAGCACGGTAGCCAGCGCTTTTGCCTTTTTGAATGTCGCTGTTCTTAATTCTGACTTTGAAAATTTCGTACTCCATTCCCGGAATGCGATCGCCCGGAAGTTCCCCCGCTTGAAGTTGTGCGATTACAGGCTCAATGTCTTTGCGAATGTTGCGATAGCGTTTGGCTAAAGTTCGCAGATCTCGTTGAAATCGGGGGGTGAGTTCAATGGCGATCGGTTGGGGGTCAATTGTCATCGATTCCGTCCCACATTTGAGATAAGGGGAGAGTTTGTCCGGTAATGGCTTCGTGGAAGCCTTGCTGAATCCCTTCGATGACAGTTTCAATGGGGTCATCATCGGGATCGATGTCAGTGTTTTGACGAATTTTTTGTTGCAGTTCTTTGAACCGTCCTTTATAGATATCTTCCCATTTCTCGGACTGCAAGAGTTTGATGAAAGCTAAGACTTCTTGTTGTTGGTCTGGCGATAAGACCTTAACATTTTCCAAAATGGTTTGTTCGACGGTCATAATTATCCCTTTTTTTGATTGTTGTTTTACAATCTAGTAACTAGATTATATCAAACGGGTGGGGCAACAGCAATTTGAGGGTGAGTGCAATTACGATCGGTTGTGGAACGCTCAATTAAATCGCACATAACTTCCAGGTAGCGTCGCAACTGCTACAGTGTTTCCCAACAAATCGAAGAACTCAACGCTATAACCTGTTTCTAGTCATTCTTGGTGGGGAGTGAGAAACCGGGTTTCTTCCTAAAATCTTGGTGGGGATGCGAAGATTGTCGCAGAAACCCGGTTTCTGGGATTTTGGGGCGATTGGTGGGGAGTGAGAAACCGGGTTTCTTCGTAAATCTTGGTGAGGATGCGAAGATTGTCGCAGAAACCCGGTTTCTTGGACTGGGCAAATTAAAACCCCCAGTTTTGTGCCGGGGGTTTATTGGTTCTGATGGGTTCGCGTGTTGTACTGTTAAACCCTTAGTTTTGCGCGATCGCAACTTGAAAAAGAAGCTACTCAATCTAATTTAGGTTTCTTAGATTATTACGCAATTGCTGGTATTGATTGGGGTTGCGAAGATAATCGCATGTACTACCAACTTGATTACAACGCAGTTGAGTTGTTTGTTGTTGGGGATAACCCTGCCGGGGATAATTAGTCTGAGGAGCAGAAATCTGTTGCCACTGTTGCCAACAACGACCAAAAGGGTCACAAACTACTCGCAATGCGAAACATCTCCCATAAGGATCACATTGGACGTTTTGAGCGTGAACGCCTGGAATGTCAAAGAGCGCCGGTACAAGGAATGCTCCGAACATTAAGGTTCTAAGCAATATCTTTTGCATTATTGAAACCTCCTTACTTTACACTTGACGGGACTTGGACGAAAAACTAAGGTAAAAAAGCTTTAAAGCCCTGTACACTATAGCTTTTACCTCTAAAGAGAGAAGTATAGTTTCTATTTTAACACACTCATCTGTTTTTAACCAGTGACATTACAATCGGTAGCAACTTTCCCGTTATTCAACGTACTGTTTTGTTGTTATAGCTGCTGTAGTCATAGTTTGCTAAATTACCTCATAATAGATGGCGTTCAATAGCGTTGTAGATACTTGTACTGCTCGTTTTCTATTTGCTTTCGCAACTGTTGCAGCAGGAACAATCTGTGGGTAACGTCTTGGTATTCCTCCTTAGATAAACAGCTACTTAATTGCTCCAACATTGCATCGCTTTCCTCAACAATTGCATTGCGAAAGAAGTCGCTAAGCTGGCGGCGATTGATTCCTTCTAATACGATGACAGGAACTTCTACGGGTTCTCCGTCAATTTTCATTTCCTTTACTTCAGATTTGCCAATTCTAGCAAACTCGGAACGAGCTAGCCATTCGTAAAAATCGTTTGAAACCTCAATAGCTTCGGCTTCTTCTTTATCCTGTGAGTAAAATGCAATATCTAACATTAGTCCTCCTCAGCTTCACAGCTCATAAATTCGGTGTCTGGAATATTTTCGGCATAGGCGATGTCATTTTCATTAAACATTTTTTTAGCTCTGTCTGTAATTTTTCCCGTAGTCAAAACAGCAGATACATTGCCTTTATTCACTATTTTTCTCGCTAAAGTCAGACCGATCTTTTTACGAGTTTTGACTTCAATGTATGGCATCCCTGTATTTTTGTCTGGTATTTACAATTGATTGTACTTGGCATTGATTTCGCGAACTATTTCCTTGACTTGTGCTTCATCTTCTGCTCTATAGTAAAGAATATCTCCATGCGGGTTACGTCCTCTGGTTCTTTCGCAGGGAATTCCTGCTGCTTGCAATTTATCCATAACCCATCCAATCAAATTTTTGTGAGCTTCTAAATGATAAATTAGTTCATCTTCATCGGTTTCCCATTCTTTGTCTACCATTCAATAATCCTCTTTCTCTGTCACCTAGCAAGGGGCTTAAAGCCCCTTGCTACTTGAGTACAATTCTAACGCAGAACCCTAGCTACCCCCAATCCGGGCCACATCGCGAGCGTTTTCTTCAAATGCCGCCGTCAGCGCATCATCACCGCTTAAACCCGCAGCGATCGCCCTTTCAATGGCCTGCAACACCCGCTTATAATCCATCGGCATCACCTTCACAAACACGGACAACATCGCATCCCAATTTGCCAAGACTTTCGCCGCTTTCGCACTTCTAGTCAAATCGAAATGAGTCTGAATTAACTGCCGCAAATCAGCAATTTCCTCCGCATCCTCCAGTTTTTCCAGCGCCACCATCGACTTATTGCAGCGAGTAGCAAAATCTCCGGCTTCATCCAAAATGTAAGCGACGCCGCCACTCATTCCCGCAGCAAAATTGCGCCCGGTGGCACCCAAAACTACAACTTTGCCGCCTGTCATGTACTCGCAACCGTGATCGCCGACGCCTTCGACTACTGCATTCACGCCGGAGTTCCGCACTCCGAAGCGTTCGCCGGCCATCCCCCGGATGAAAACCTCGCCAGATGTGGCTCCGTAAAGCGCCACGTTGCCTGCAATCACGTTTTCTTCTGCGACGAAGGTGGAAGCTGGGGACGGGTACAGGACGATTTTGCCGCCGCTGAGGCCTTTGCCTAAATAGTCGTTGGCTTCGCCTTCGAGCTCCAGGGTGACTCCCTTGGGTACGAATGCGCCAAAGCTTTGTCCGGCGCTGCCTAGGAAGCGCAGGCGCACGGTATCATCTGGCAAGCCTTCCCAGTGGCGTTTGGTGATTTCGTTGCCGAGAATTGTGCCCACAACGCGGTTGACGTTGGTAATAGGGAGAGTGGCTTTGACTGGTTCGCCGTTTTCGATCGCACTTTTGCACAAATCCAGCAGTACACTAAGGTCGATCGACTTTTCCAAACCGTGATCCTGCGGCATCTGACAGTAGCGCCCGACATCCGCCCCAACTTCCGGCTGATACAGGATGTTGGAAAAGTCCAAACCCTTAGCCTTCCAGTGTTCTACCGCTTGTTGCGCTTCCAAAACATCGGTGCGCCCGACCATTTCATTCAGCGTGCGGAAGCCCAATTGCGCCATGATTTCCCGGACTTCTTGGGCGATGAATGTCATAAAGTTTACCGTGTGTTGGGGATCTCCTGTGAAGTTTTTCCGCAACAGGGGATCTTGGGTGGCAACGCCTACGGGGCAAGTATTCTGATGGCAGACGCGCATCATGATGCAGCCCAATGTTACCAGCGGTGCGGTAGCGAAACCGAATTCCTCTGCGCCAAGCAGTGCAGCAATTGCTACATCGCGGCCGGTTTTCAGTTGTCCGTCGGTTTCCACCGCAATGCGGCTGCGGAGATTGTTGAGTACCAGGGTTTGGTGAGTTTCGGCCAATCCCAACTCCCAAGGTAAACCGGCGTGTTTGATCGAAGTTTGCGGCGACGCGCCCGTACCGCCGTCGTACCCGGAGATGAGCACGACATCGGCGTGGGCTTTGGCGACACCAGCCGCGATCGTCCCGACTCCGACTTCCGACACGAGTTTGACGCTAATTCGCGCTTCCCGGTTGGAATTTTTCAAGTCGTGAATCAATTCGGCCAAATCTTCGATCGAATAAATGTCGTGGTGGGGAGGAGGTGAAATCAATCCGACACCGGGAGTTGAGTGCCGGACTTTGGCAATCCACGGGTATACTTTTTTACCGGGCAACTGCCCGCCTTCTCCGGGTTTTGCCCCTTGCGCCATCTTGATTTGCAATTCCCGCGCTTGGGAAAGGTACAAGCTGGTGACACCGAAACGCCCGGAAGCAACTTGTTTGATCGCACTGTTTTTCGAGTCACCGCGATCGTTCGTCCAAGTATATCTTTCTGGATCTTCGCCGCCTTCACCAGTGTTCGATTTGCCACCGATGCGGTTCATGGCGACGGCTAGAGATTCGTGGGCTTCTTGGGAAATCGAACCGTAACTCATCGCCCCAGTTTTGAAGCGTTTGAGAATAGCTTCCACTGGTTCAACTTCTTCAAGGGGAATCGATTCCCGCTGCTTGAATTGCAGCAAACCGCGCAGGGTAAAATGCTGTTGATTTTGTTCGTTAACCAGGCCGGAATACTGTTTGAAAAGCGGGTAACTTCCTTCGCGGACGGCTTTTTGCAGGGCGTGAATGGTTTGCGGGCTGAACAAGTGGGCTTCGCCTTCCTTGCGCCATTGATACTCGCCGCCGACATCGAGGGTGTTGCCGCTGGATGGGCGATCGGGGAAGGCGTGAGTATGGCGTAAAATCGCTTCTTGGGCGATGACTTCGAGGTCAACTCCGGCAATTCGCGATGCAGTCCAAGTGAAGTATTTATCGACTACGGATTTGTTTAAGCCGATCGCCTCAAATATCTGGGCACCACGGTAACTTTGGATTGTGGAAATCCCAATTTTCGACGCAACCTTCGTCACGCCTTTGGTTGCGGCTTTCACGTAGTTTTTGCAAGCTGTTTTAGTATCAACATTTACCAGCAAACCTTCGCGGATCGAATCGGCGATCGTCTCAAAAGCCAAATAGGGATTGATCGCACCGCAACCGTAGCCGATTAAAGTCGCAAAGTGATGGACTTCGCGCGGTTCCCCGGATTCGAGCACCAATCCCGCCCGCGTGCGCGTACCTTTGCGGATCAGGTGGTGATGCAGGCCTGCAACTGCTAGCAATGCCGGAATTGGAGCGTTTTCGGCATCGATTCCCCGATCGCACAAAATCAGGATATTCACCCCAGAGGCGATCGCGCGATCGGCTGCTGCGAACACATCTTCTAAGGCTTGTTCCAAACCTTTTACACCAGTTTTGGGGTCGAACAAAATCGGTATTGTAGTAGAGCGGAAATTGCCAGTTTTTACCTGTTTGAGTTTTGCCAATTCTTCATCGGTAATAATCGGCGTTTTCAGTTCGATTAAATGACAGCTTTCTGGTTCCGGCTTCAGCAAATTGCGTTCTGAACCAATTGTTGTTTCCGCAGAAGTAACAATCTCTTCGCGGATCGAATCAATGGGTGGATTTGTAACTTGGGCAAACAGTTGCTGGAAATATTCGTAAAGCAACTTTTGTCTGTTCGACAAAACAGCAAGTGGCGTATCCGCGCCCATTGCACCGACAGCTTCCACTCCGTCGCGTGCCATTGGTGCTAACAGCAACCGCAGTTCTTCAAAGGTGTAGCCAAAAGCCATTTGCCGCTGCAATAATGTTTCGGGTTTGGATTCTGCTACTTCCCCATCTGGCAGTTTGGCAATCTCGACCATGTGCTTGTCAATCCACTCGCGATACGGATGTTCCGAAGTGATTTGATGTTTGATTTCCTCGTCAGAAATAATCCGGCCTTCGGCGGTATTAACTAAAAACATCCGGCCCGGTTGCAAACGGCCTTTGGATGCAATTCTTTCCGGTGCGATCGGCAAAACTCCCGCTTCCGATGCCATAATTACTAAGTCATCTTTAGTGATGCAATAGCGAGAAGGACGCAAACCATTGCGATCGAGAACAGCGCCGATCGATGTACCATCTGTAAAGGCGATCGAAGCAGGCCCGTCCCAAGGTTCCATCAAGCAAGAATGGTATTCGTAGAAAGCCTTTTTCTCATCACTCATCGACTCGTGGGCCGTCCACGGTTCGGGAATCATCATCATTACGGCGTGGGGTAAAGAACGCCCGGCCAAAGTCAGCAATTCTAAAGCATTATCAAAAATAGTTGAGTCGCTACCTTCGACATTGATTAAATTGGGGATTTTCTTTAAATCATCGCCGAACAATTCCGACTCGAACATCGATTGCCGCGCGTTCATCCAATTGATGTTGCCGCGCATCGTGTTAATTTCGCCATTGTGGGCGATGTAGCGGTAAGGGTGCGATCGTTCCCAACTTGGGAAAGTATTCGTGCTGAAGCGCGAGTGAACCAGTGCTAAAGCGCTTTCCATGTCGGGGTCATGCAGTTCGGGATAATAATCTCCGACTTGCACCGGCATCAGCATTCCCTTGTAGACGATCGTCCGGCATGACAGCGTAGAATTATACCAGTACGGGTCTACTTTCTGCCTGCGGATCGCATTGTGAGCTCGTTTGCGGATGACATAGAGTTTGCGCTCAAAAGCCGCCTCGTCCATACCTGCGGCGCGTTCCAGGAACACTTGCTGCATGAAAGGTTCGCTGGCTTTGGCGGTATCGCCCAGGGATGAGTTATCAGTGGGCACATGACGCCAACCGAGCACGGGACAACCTTCTTCGGCGGCGATTTCGGCAAAAATGCGTTGCCCATTTTCCCGTTGAGTCTGATTTCGCGATGAGTAAATTGCACCAACCCCGTACTCGCCCGCTTCTGGAAGTTCGATGTTTTGGGCTGCTGCGACTTTTTTGAGAAACTTGTGGGGCACTTGCATCAAAATGCCCGCGCCATCTCCGGTATTGGGCTCGCAGCCACACGCACCTCGGTGATCGAGATTCAGTAGAATTGTCAGTGCCTGTTCGACTATTTCGTGAGATTTGTTACCCTTGACGTGTACAATGAATCCGACTCCGCAAGCGTCGTGCTCGAACTGGGGATCGTACAGGCCTTGCTTTTGTGGCAGTCCGTGGTTGTTCATTTTGATGTGTCTCTCAAAGTGACGAAAAGATTTTGATCTAGAGTTGAGCGTGGGATGGCGATCGACCTAGTATCATGTATTATATGTGGATCTACTGCATTGGGTAGATCCATCAAAAAATCAAGGCTTGTGCGATCGAGTGACGGTGAAAAAATAGTTAAAGCTGAGATGTTACGCCATTGTCAGCAATAGGCATCTTGCCTGTTCATAAATAAGTAAAAAATAGTTTGTTGGTAATTAATTGATAAATTAGATATTTGGATTTTTTTTTAACCGCAGAGGCCACAGAGAGCGCAGAGGAAGAGAAGAGAGATGAGTAATTGTGATAGCGACTCACATCTAGAGGATATTCAAGCTGCGATCGCGCCGAATGAAGCTGGACACGATCGGGATCTGAACAGTGATAGGATAAAATCGCTACATCCGCTCTTCCTCTGCGCCCTCTGCGCCCTCTGCGGTTAAAAAAATCCAAAACAACCATAAATCTTATAAAATGTTCCCATTAAATAAAGAACCAGCCGCCCCAGATGAAGATTTGATGTAGATTTGGTCGATCGCACCCATCACAGGTGACAACTACTATAGTGATTTTGCTATGGTTGTTAAGGCTGGTCGATCGGGAAGAGCAGATTTCACAGTAAAATGTACAGTTCGCTAACCCTTCCGCGCAGGTGAGGTTAGATTTTAACAACAAATTAGCTCACCTCAAAAACCAACATCGTTTACTAAAGGCTTCAACAAGCAATCCCGAAGGAGTAAAAAATCATGGTTCAAACTCAAGAACTTTCTCAAACATTAACTCTGCTTGCATCTGCTGCACCCAACGGAATTTCCGCTACAGAATCACGCCCGTGGGGTTCTTTTACAACACTTGAAGAAGGCCCGGGATACAAAATTAAGCGGATCGAAGTCAAGCCGGGACACCGCCTCAGCCTGCAAATGCACCACCACCGCAGCGAACACTGGATCGTAGTTTCCGGTACTGCTAAAGTTACTTGTGGCGAAACCGAAGAAGTTCTATTTACAAATCAGTCTACCTATGTTCCACAGTGCATTTCTCACCGTCTGGAAAATCCGGGAGTGATTCCCCTGATTTTAATTGAAGTGCAGAATGGTGAATATCTAGGAGAAGATGATATTGTGCGCTTTCAAGACGATTACGCGCGGACAGAATCTAAGGCTAAATAACCTATAAACTGGTTATTTGTTATTTGTTGTTTGTTATTTGTTATTCGCACCAATCAGTAACCAGTAACCAATAACCAGTAACCAGTAACCAATAACCAGTAACCAATAACCAGTAACCAATAACCAATAACCAATAAAATTAATGATTCATCTAAGCAAAACAGCAGCCACAGAAGTAAAGCGCCTCAAGTCAAAGTATCCCAATCCCAATGCTTTGTTTCGTCTGGGCGTAGAATCGAGCGGCTGTTCCGGTTTGTCCTATACAATGGCATTTGACGATGCACCCGTCCCAGAAGACACTCTCTGCGAGTCCGAGGGAGTTCAAGTTGCGATCGACCCCCAGCACTTAAAATATCTCAATGAGCTAACCTTGGATTATTCAGAAGACTTGATGGGCGGAGGTTTCCGGTTCCACAATCCCAATGCAGCCCAAAGCTGTAGCTGCGGTAACTCCTTTTCTACGAGGTAAAAATTAATATGATGACACTCAAAGACTTAGAAAAAGTCCAAAAAACCTTCAAAGAAGCCGGTCAAGACTACCAACTTGAACTAGAAAGCGGGAAAATTATCATTGTGGGCCCCTCAGATATTGTATCAAGTGAAATTGGTGTACTTTTCATTTGGCTGCTTGCCAATTGGGTTTATCCCCGGCGTTTGGGCCGAATTTTTGACTCCGCAGGTGGCTTTATTTTGCCTGACGCGACGCTCACAGCACCCGATGTTTCCTTTGTGCGGGCCGCCCGGATCCGGCAAAGTACCCGTTATTTCGCAGAATTAGTCCCAGACTTGGTAGTAGAAATTAAATCACAGAGCGATCGTATTAAACCGCTCGAAAAAAAGATTCTCAATTTTATCCAACTCGGTGCACAAGTAGGCATTCTGATCGACCCGGATGAAGAAACTGTTACAGTTTACCGTCCCGAAGGCGAACCAATTGTGCTGGGTAATGGAGATATTTTGACGGTATCCGAACTTTTTCCTGGTTGGGAATTGCCCATTGCTGAACTTTGGCCGCCAATTTATACTGAAGCTGAAACTGAAGGATAATCTCGCATTTTAATATAAGTAGTTTGAACGAACCGCGAAGGCGCAAAGGACGCGAAGGAAGAGAGGAGAAGAGAAAAGAAAGATTTAACAATGGCTAATAAATCAGAAGAAACTCAAGATTGGTATAGTGAATATACCACTACCTACAGTTACGAACAGCGAAAAAATTGGTACAGCGAAATCGCAGGCTTCTACAACAAAACTAGACCGCGCTATCCTCAACAACTAATTAATCGCGTTGTCGAATTAGCCGAACTTCCCTCAAACGCCAACATTCTTGAAATCGGATGCGGCCCCGGAATAGCCACTGTTCCGTTTGCGGAATTAGGTTTTGCAATGCTTTGTCTCGAACCCAGTCAGCCAGCTTGTCAGCTAGCACAACAAAACTGTGCAACTTATCCATTTGTAAAGATTAAAAATCAAACTTTGGAAGAGTGGGAATTAGAAACTGATAAATTCAATGCTGTGCTGGCGGCGACTTCTTTTCATTGGGTGTCACCAGAGATTCGCTATCAAAAAACGGCCGCCGCATTAAAAGATAAAGGTTCATTGATTTTGCTCTGGAATGCCGGAGTTTTGCCAGAAGATGAAGTTTACCGAGTTTTAAATGAAGTTTGTCAAACTCAAGCTCCATCTCTAGCAGTATATCATGCCAAAGAAAGAGTCAATCAAGCAGAAAGTATCAAAGAAATCGGACAAAATATCATCGACTCAGGCCTGTACGAAGATTTAATTTACGAACAGTTAGTATGTGAAATTACCTACAGTATTGAGGATTATCTGAATCTTTTGCAGACTTACTCGGAGTACATCGCGCTAGACGAGCAAAAAAGAAAATCATTGTTAACAAATTTGGGGGAAGCGCTCGCAAAAAACTGCGTAAATATCATCAAAGCTTCCTATATTTCAGCATTTCACATTGCCAAAAAACTTTAGCACTTTTTCTCTTCTCTTCCTTCGTGTCCTTTGCGCCTTCGCGGTTCGTTAAAAAAACCTTATTTACCAATCTAAGAAGGTTCGTAGTGAGGACTTTAGTCCTCTAAGAAGGACTAAAGTCCTCACTACAAACCTATTGTAGTATAGCTGCTGAGAATAACCCACTGCATTAACTGCTGCCATTCTGGAGATTGAGTTAATAAATCTGCATCCAATTCATTGCCCGCATCCTGCGAAAATTCCGTAAAACACTCCGCCCAATTAATTACTGTTTCCACTGGCAAATAAGGCGTATAATTCCAAGAACGCTGCAAAAATTCTGCCATCTCAACAGGATGACCGGTGCGGTGCAAATACCAAGCAATCCAAACCAACGTACTGTACTTGATTTGCTTTTCCAACAAACGTATTTTATCCGGCACTTCGGGCCGCGCAAAAAAATTGTCCATTACCGCCGCCAAGGATTTAGCCTGCGGTAAACCTTTGTACATGGCACTTTGTTCGTGCTGGCGGTAGCAAACTGTTATTTGCCGCAGCCATTCTGTTTCGCATCCCATTAATGCTAAACGCAGCGCTAAATCTGTATCTTCAGCCGGGGGAAATCGAGGATCGAAACCGCCAGCGCGCTCTAACCATTCGCGGCGAAACATCATTGCGCTGGGCAATACTGGTTTCCACCGCAGCCACATTTCTAGGTCTAATTTAGGGACGTTTTTCCAGGGTTTGACATCTTTAATCCGTTCGCCTATACTGTTGACTTGACGCCAGCCACTGTGGACTATTCCTAGATTTGGTTGCGCTCTGAATACAGCAATTTGTGCTGCTAATTTCTCGGGTAAAAAGTAGTCATCTGCATCGAGAAAGGCGATGAATTCTCCTTGCGCTAGTTCGATGCCGCGATTTCGGGCAATGGAAACTCCTTGATTTTGTTGGTAAATGTAGCGAATGCGATCGCCATATTGCTCTAAAACTAATTTGGTGTCGTCTCGGGAACCGTCGTCTACTACAATAATTTCCCAGTCAGTATAGGTTTGGCGCAGCACGCTATCTACGGCTTGGCCGACGTAAGCAGCACAGTTGTAAGCCGGAATCACCACGCTTACCTGCGGAGTTCGATCGCTCATCATGAATATCAAGTCCGAAGCATTAGAATCTATATAGGCTGGGCGGATTTACTAAAATGCTGGCTGTGAAATCCAGAAAAATTATACACTCGCCCCTCAAAGATTTATTTATCAAATCTAGTTGCGTCTTTATTATAATACGTTTAAGGTGCGACAGAGACTGACGCACCGGATAAGGGATGCTTTTTGAGCATAAATTTGGTTCAAGAATTTGCCAAAGTAAGTTGCCGCGAATTCAGTAAATTGTCGGGGCGAATTCCTAAAGGGTTGCGATCGCCTTTTACCTTTAAATACTTCTGAGCTATTTGCAAAACCTGTTCCGGATTGGGCGGCTTGCTCAAAAAATCGGAAGCACCTGTAAGTTTGGCTCGCGTGCGATCGATTATACTGTCTCTACCAGTCAAAAATACGATCGGAGTTTCCCGAAAACTAGGTGTTTGTCGCAAAAAATTGCACAAAGCAAAGCCGTTTGTCTTCGGCATTACCACGTCCATAAAAATTAAAGCAGGCTTTTGTTTGGCAATGATGCCCACTCCATCCATCGGATCTTGAATTTTTAGAACTCGATACCCCGCCGGCAATAAAATTTGTTGTAAAAATTCGCATACTGTCGGACTGTCATCAATACAGGCAATCAAAGGGCGAACCAGCCCAGCCATCGAAGCAGCAAGGCGCCACTGTTCTATAGGCGACGGTAAGTCTGGTACTGTGCGGAAATTTACTAAACCCTGCTTCATGTAATTAACTAAAGCGCGAGTTGCGACTGTCACGCACTGCTTTTTCTTCAATGCAATATCCCAAAGAGTATTCTCGCCGTTAAATACGTTAGCCAAAGCTATCAAAGAGTTAGAACTAAATCGATTTTCCTGCAACTGGGCAGACGCTTTTAAAAGGGGTGCTTGTTCTGGTTCTACCAGCCACAAACCCATGCCTTTCCACTTCTGCCAAATTAGTTCTGTAGAGTACAGAA
This sequence comes from Microcoleus sp. CAWBG58, assembly GCF_020883045.1. Classification (NCBI taxonomy): domain Bacteria; kingdom Bacillati; phylum Cyanobacteriota; class Cyanophyceae; order Oscillatoriales; family Microcoleaceae; genus Microcoleus; species Microcoleus sp. CAWBG58. Next base: position 120,621 of record NZ_JAHRFA010000008.1, read on the forward strand.
TTTGTTCTACTTCCGTTACAGACAGCAGCAAAGAAGATATTATTTTAGAAAAATATTTTTCCGACGGACGCCACTCCCGACGCAAACCCGATTGACCGATCAGAGCAAACAAAACTTCGGAAATGCTGCTGTGGACGATCGCCTTAGCTTGTTGCAAACTCATTTCGCTGGCAGCTAGCCCTTGCTGAATCAGTTGATATTCCCACAGTTCCCGAGCCTCCAGATCTCTAAGATCCACTTGAAAGTTGGGACAGTGTTGTCCAATAGCCCTGTACCAGCGCCTCGCTCTGTGCGCTCCTCCTGTGGCATAAACCAAACTACCCTGAAAAAAGTATAGTTGCCACTGTTGCTCACCTTGCTCTAATAGCAGTTTTCCCGTTGCTTGTTTCTGGCTGAGGACTGCCAAAGTATGAGAAAGCATTTTGTACCCGATTGCGGTAGCAGACATATCAACTCGCATTCCCTGTACTCCTGTTTTCCCTATTATATCGCTGCTGAGTTTGGGAAAAAAACAGTAATATTACTGAATTGCGTTCAAAATAACAAATTACCTGATGCTAGTTTAAACAGTTGACAGTTGACAGTTGACAGTTGACAGTCTTAATCAGTTGACAGTTGACTAACGACTAATGACTAATAACTAACGACTAATGACTAATGACTAATGACTAATTTCCCTGACTATCTTTGGGAGGTACGGGATCGTAACCGCCTGGATGAAAAGGATGACAGCGCAAAATCCGCTTAACTGCCATCGAGCCACCGCGGGCTGCCCCAAATCTTTCTATGGCTTCGATCGCGTATTGGGAACAAGTTGGCTGAAATCTACAGGCGTTAGGCAAATAAGGAGAAATCCCCATTTTGTAGCCTCGAATTAATCCGATTAGCAATATTTTCACAATCTTAACCTCAGCGTTTGATTAAATTAATCGCAAAATCTTGTCCCATACCACTGAAAGCTAGATTAATCCATAGCATCCCCAAAGGTTCCAACAATCTAGCTTGTTTGAGTGTCCCTGCATCTACAACTTCAAATCCGATATCTTCGGCAAGATTGGTGACAATTTTCTTCGCATCTGCACTGTCTCCGCAAATAAAAGCAGTTGCTGTTTGCGAACCGAACTGCAAGTTTTGAAAACAGCTTGCACCAATGTTGTTAAACGCTTTCACAACTTGCGATCCGATCGCCCATTTAGCAATTTCTTCGGCTGCGGAGGTAGTGTGTCCGATTGTCAGTCCAGCAGCTAGTCCAGCGGGTGTCAGCTCGATCGGGTTAGTGGCGTCAATTATAATTTTGCCAGTCAAATCTCCCGCAGCGGCGATCGCCTCTTGCGTGCCATTCCAAGGCGTAGCTAAGATCAAAACTTGACCGTGACTTGCAGCTTCCCCAACGCTAGCTGCTCCCGCATTTCCTCCTGTCGCTTCCACCGCCGACTGCACTTTTGCACTCTGCGGATCTCTAACGCCAAATACGATGGAGTGACCTTTTTGAGTTAAAATGCGTCCCAGAGTTCCGCCAACATTTCCAGCACCAATTATACCTATTTTCATTTTCACCTCTTGGATAGCTAAAAGACAATTTGAGGAGATAATATGGTAGTTGTATCTGAGTTTGCTACTTGACCGATACCTAAAAAATTACCATCTCGATCGTAAACTTGCAAGGGATAGGGAGGTTCGGGTATTAAGTTTTCAGGGGGATTGTTGCTACTTTTCTCGGCTTCTATTGCCGTTTCGGGAATCGGGAGGCGCTGTCCTTGAAACCAGCGTTTGGTATATTCAGGAGAAAGGACGATCGCACCTAAGTGTCCCAAAACCGCCGATGGCAAAATCGGGCTGAATGTATTCTCCTGCAATTGCACTTCTAATTCTTCAAAAGTGAGACTTTGGTCGATCGAGAAACCGCTGCTTTCGGTGCGAGTCAAACGGGCCAAAGTACCGCCTGCATTCAAGAGTGCGCCCAAGTCCCGGGCGATCGCCCGAATGTAAGTACCCGCCCCGCAGGCGATCGACAAATCCAATTCTGGAAAATCCCCAGGCCGCCAATCCAAGATATCCAGCCGAAACACCTCAACATTCCTAGCCGCAACTTCCACAGTTTCGCCTTTTCTAGCTAACTCATAAAGCCGTTTTCCTCCCACCTGCACTGCACTAAAACTCGGCGGAAATTGCTCGATTTTGCCGATAAAATTCGGCAGTGCAGCTTGCACTTGTTCTAAACTCAACTCCGGAACAGGTTGAGAATTCAGGATTTCTCCTTCTAAATCGTCCGTAGCGGTAGTTAAGCCAAACCGAATCGTACCTCGGTAAGCTTTGTGGTGTTGGAGGAATTGCAGCAGTCTGGTTGCTCTTCCCAGGGCGATCGGCAAAACGCCAGTCACAGCCGGATCGAGGGTTCCTCCGTGTCCCACTCGTTTGAGTTTCAACATTCGGCGCACTCGCCCCACGCAGTCGTGAGAAGTCATTCCCGCAGGTTTGTTGAGATTGAGAAAACCGTCAATAGTCATTAGTAGGAAGGAAGAGAAAAGTTTGGCAAGGCATTGTATAACGGATGTAACTTACATCTTGTACCATTCTCAATAACAGGCAAGATGCCTGTTCCACAAAAGATAAATTTTCTTGTGGAACAGGCATCTTGCCTGTTCATCAAGGACTTATTGACATTGGTGCAAGTTCTCAGATGTAACGGATTTAATGGAAATCAGTTCAATAGAAGATGGAACAAGGGAAAAGAAAAAAGGAAAAAGAAAAGTTTTGACATTGCTTTGTTGGTCGCAACGCTTCCCAGTTTTGAGTTAAAAAGTTCAACGTTAAAAATTTAAAACTCAAAACTACCCGCAAACCCAATTACCAATTACCAATTACCAAATTCTCAATCCCCATTACCAGAAATAATTGGTTGAAAGCCTCTCCGTTATAGGGGGAAATTAAAATCAGACGATTCATTAATGCAATCCTCGGACTTATAAGTAGAGGTTCCTCTCAAACTGTCAACTGTCAACTGTCAACTGTCAACTGTCAACTGTCAACTGTCAACTGTCAACTGTCAACTGTCAACTGTCAACTGTCAACTGTCAACTGTTGAACCATTCCCAATTAAAAAATAAAGTCCGTCCGAGAGATAGTAACTCCCAATACAGTAGCCAGAGTTTCCTTGGTACTTGTAAACTGAACAATTGTACTCGGCACGGTTCCGGGCCCAGCAGAAATGGTGAGTTCGGCAAAAGTGAGGTCAGCTCTCAAGCGAATTTTATCCGTACCAACAGTAAAATCGGTAATCACATCGCCATCTGCCGATCGCCCGATCGAAAAAATATCATTCCCTGCGCCACCAGTTAAAGTATCTCTGCCGCGATCGCCCGACAAACAATCATCGCCCACGCCACCAAACAGCGAGTCATCGCCGGCACCGCCAAAAAACGTATCATTGCCCGCACCACCCAACAAAGTATCGTTGTCTTGGTTGCCAAACAACAAATCATTGCCATCATCCCCGCTTACCGAATCAGCACCTTTGCCTCCGTAGAAAGTATCGTCGCCTGCGCCGCCCAAAACGCTATCGCGGCTTGCACCGCCGAAAAGCAAATCATTACCAGCGTCGCCCTGTATTGAGTCGTCGCCGTCACCGCCGTAAAGGCTATCGTCTCCCCCCAAACCTAAAATGCTGTCACCGCTTCCCAAACCGAAGATCAAGTCAGCGCCGGCAGTACCGCTGAGGGAATCAGGGCCGCTGGTGCCATTGCGAGCGGTAGCAGAGCTTCCGGGCCTAGTACCCGCGCTGGTTGGGGTTGGGGTTGTGATTACGATCTTAACTGGTACTGCTGATGGCATGGTTTTGAATAGTGGTAGAAATTTGCCATTCTAACTTAGCCTAAAAGCGTAAGTTACAGAAAGTACCACGAACACCAGGTGTCTTCAGGCGGGGAAGTGTTCATTCAGTTGACAATTGACAGTTGACAATTGACAGTTGAGGGCAACCTCTACCTGGAAGTCCGATGATTGGATTAATGAATCGTCTGATTTTAATTTCTACGCTAAACAAGCAAGGCTTTCAACTAATTATTTGTGGTAAAAAATCTGTCAGCAGCATTGCTTGTTTGAGGATAAATTCAAGTAGCCTTGGCTGGCAAACTATTGTGCATCTAAATTGCCTATTTGGAGCGGCGTCTGAGGAACTGCTTACTCCTGGTTTGATTATTTCTGGATGTCCAATTTCAGTGCCGAGCGAGCCGATCGCCTTTGACGAAATAAATCTGCCCATCACTATTTACGATCGTATAGTTTGGCAGTTGGTTCAATACATAAAATTTAGGTATAACCTTCATTCAGTGGACTTAAGAAAAATCTGACTTGCCAAAAATGGCTATATTGCCAGAAAATCGTCAGATGAAATTCATCAAAAGCATTAAGTAAACCGTATTGAAATACAATCCACTCCATCAAGAGAAGAGTTTTGAACCGTATTGGGGCGTTCTTGGCGCAGAGGGAAGAGTATTGCGAGGGTTTTGGATGTCGTAAAAAACCTTTTATCCCTCCCCTCTCTGTGTTCTCTGTGTTCTCTGCGGTAAAATCTTCTTAATATCTACTTCACCTCTTTATAATCCAAAAATCGTCAGATGAAATTCATCAAAAGCGTTAAGTAAACCCTATTGAGGTATAACCGTAAAATTATTCTTAAAAATTACAGTTATAGTAAAATTAAATATATGCTACAAATAGGCTATAGCTTTTAAGAGATAAATGAGAAGCGCGAAAGAATTATTCCTCACCAGCTCGATCGCTATTACTATGAGTTGGGGCTCTGTCAGCGTCATTGAGGGGATACCGGGGGCGATCGCCCAGACAAAGGTTCCGATGAGACTGCAACACGGGGAAGGAACCTATACCCTGACGGTGCCAGAAACGGACACCACAAAATCTGTCTTTGGGGGTCAGTTGCGCCTCTACGACGTGCACATCGCTAAGATGTTTGAAGTGACGTATGCCGATTGCCAGGAGATACCTAGGGCTGGCTTTAGAGATTGGGAGTACAGGGCCGGAAATGGCAGAATTAGCATGGGAACATTCCGAATAACCTGTCAGTTGGCGGGAGATATTGCGAGAACTTACGGTTTAGGCAAACCAGAGCGTAGTGCGATCGAATATTCTCAGGAAGAAGCAGGGCCGCCAATATCCAGAACTCGTTCTATCCCAATTTTAGACATTACTGGCAATAAAGTCGATCGCTGGCTGAATTTTGTGCAGAGTTTTCGACCAATTTAAAAATAACTTCTAGGAGGCTATAAAAATGACAACCGTATCCAACGAACAAACAGCTATCATCCGTACAGAAAGAGGACTGTCGATCGCAGGTACGCGCATCACGATCTACGACATCATGGACTACGTGACGGCTCAATATCCGCCCAAGTTTATCAGGGGATTGTTCGATCTGACAGAGGAACAAATTAATGCAGCTTTAGCTTACATTGAGGCAAATCGCGCTGATGTTGAAGCCGAGTATCAAATGGTGCTTAAGGAAGCTGAGGAACTGCGGCTGTACTACGAAGAAAAAAATCGCGATCTGATTGCTCGAATTGCCGCCCTACCACCAAGACCAGGAACCGAAGCTGCTTGGGAAAAGCTGCGAGCGGCCAAGGCCAAGCTTAAGTCTCAGTCATGAATTTTTTGGGCGATCGTAATCTCAAAAGACACACTATAAGTTTCTTTCTTTCTATTGCTAATCAATGTTGGCTTGATATCATCCCAATTCGTTTTGTCACCTTAAAGGAGATTGCTTTAATATGTTAACTAAATACATCCAAGCTGCCATGAAGCAAGCTAAGTATGAAATTTTCCCTGATGATGGGACTTTCTACGGAGAAATTCCTATCTGTGAAGGAGTCTATGCAAATGCTGTAAGTCTCGAAGTTGCCCGTGAAGAATTGCAAGAGGTATTGGAAGACTGGATTTTACTCGGTCTCACCATGAATCTTCCTTTACCGATCCTCGATAATATCGATCTTACAATCACCAAAGATGTTGCCAGATGCCCCCTTTGATTCCAAAGTATGATAGAATTAATGTATCATAAAACCCTTAAATATTATGACCATTGAAAATCTTGAAGCTGAGGTTATGGCATTGCCAAGGGATTCTCAAGCAATATTGCTATCGCGACTCCTAAAGCACTTGGGACAAAGTAGTGAAATCGATCCAGAAGTGGCATCTGTCTGGGTCGAAGAAGCCCAAAGGCGCGATCGAGAAATGGATGGCGGCCAAGTCACTGGTATTCCGGCTGAACAAGTGTTTGAGAAGATTCGTGGGCTTCTGCAATGAAAAACGTGATATTTCATCCACTAGCCGAACAAGAATTAATTGATGCCACTGCCTATCACGAAGAACAAAAACCTGGGCTTGGGTTAGAGTTTTTGGGAGAAGTAGAAGACGCAGTAAACTTCCTCATGCTATATCCTGAAGCTGGTTCAAAGGTTAAAAGTTCTGTTCGTCGGGTGATTTTACCAAAGTTCTCCTACTCTCTGCTTTATCGTATTTTAGAAGGCGATCTGATTCGCATTTTAGCGGTTGCACATCACAAGCGTAGAACACAATACTGGGTTGATCGAAAGTAGCAATCTAAAATCAGATGTTAATGAGGTGCGATCGCTATTTGATTACCAACAAATATAGCGTGTGTAACCAAGGAAGAAGCAAAACTTTTTTCTTTAGCTAAACTAAAGCTCTATAATACAACTATCCAATAGTTTTCAAGGGACAAATGAGAGGCACAAAAGAATTATTGCTAACAAGTTTAGGTGCTATTACTTTAAGTTGGGGAGCTGTAACTCCCATTCAGAGGATACCAGAGGCGATCGCTCAAACACAAGTTCCAATGAGATTACAACACGCAGAAGGAACCTATACCCTTACGGTGTCAGAAACCAATACCACAAAATCTGCTTATGGGGGTCAATTGCGCCTCTATGACGTGCATATTGCCAAGATGTTTGAGGTGACATATTCGGACTGTCAGGAGATACCCAACGCTGGCGGTAGGACTTGGTATTACTTCGCTGGAAATGGTAAAATTGACATGGGGCAATTTAGAATCAACTGTCAGTTGGCTAGCGAGATTGCTAATACTTATGGTTTAGGGAAACCAGAGCGTACTGCGATCGAATATTCTCAGGAGGAGGCTGGGCGGCCAATATCAAGGACTCGTTCTATTCCAATTTTAGATATTACTGGTAATAAAATTCAGCGGTGGACTAATTTTGTGCAAGGGTTTCGCCCTCAGTCTGCTAATTCTGAAGCTGGTAATTCTCAATCGAGTATTTCTTTTCCAGTTCGTGAAATTCTTTCGCACATGGAAGGTAAGACGAGAGTCCCAATTTTTCTACCCAGTCAGCTTCCATTCCCAAAACAAATTTACTTGGAAAGCCGAGTCGAAACGCAGAGCTATAGCGTTGTAATGAGCTCCATACCTAATTGCAGCGGTACGCCGTGCTACATCGGGAGTATCTCAGCAGAAAGAGGTGGACAAGCAGCAACACCAGCGCCTAGAGGATTTAGGGGTGAATTCAAAACTATTCAATTAGCTGGCAGAACACAAGGAGTTTTTTCTAATGGTTGTGGTGCTTACTGCACGGCTTTAGTTGAATGGCAGTATCAAGGTGTTTTGTACCGAGTAACGATGAAGAATGGGCAAGAGAAAATGCTCGTTCAGATAGCCAATTCTGCAATTGAAGCTGGGCCTCGCTAGCTAAAAGTGGAGATAACAGTTAGGGAAACTATACTTTAAAAAAGTAGCGCGCTTGATCGCGCCGTTTCCCTATTTTGCTGTTAGACTAGCAAATATTATATCTGTCTCAATCTCTGTCAAACTCACTGTAGGATAAAGTTTACGATGCTACCTCAAATTACAATCGCTAACAAGTTGATTAGCAAGTTTTTAATTGTCGCATTTTTATGTTTTGGAATCCTCCTAATGCACCCGGCTCAAGTCAGAGCAGAAGGAAGTCCACCTAATGTCACTAAAAAAACTGATTGCTTTTTAGTTTTCGGACAAGGAACTTGTGGCAGTAAAGACTCTACAAGCAATGCAGTAGCCACTGAAACCGAAATCAAACCAGGTGCTAACCTCAGTGGGAAGAATCTACAAGGTGTTAACCTGCATAATGCTGATTTGAGAAGATCCGATTTGAGTGGTGCAAATTTGACTGGCGTAGACTTAACAGGTGCTGACTTGAGTGAAGTCAAAATCAGCAAAGTTAAAAACCCTGGCAACTTAGATTTCCAGGGATTTGACTGGAGTAAAATTAGATTGAGTAAGGAAGATTCCATCAAAATATTGACAGTTAACTTGAGCAAGCAAGATTTAGTCAATTTCATCAAAGCTGACGCTAGTAACTTGGATTTCAGCGGGTTAGACTGGAATAAAGTTAACTTAAGCCAGCAAGATGTACAGAAGCTAGTCAACTCTAAGCTAAATCAGCATGATTTAATTAACTTAATCAAAAGCGATCCTAATCAGGTAAATCTTAGTAAGGACGAATTACTAGGGTTAATTCAGCTACATCTAAATAACAGCGCTTTATGGCGAAGTTCCACGCTAAATAGCCAAGACTTACTAAATTTACTAGCAAACAAGTTGAGTGCAGTAGACTTAAGTGGGGTTGACTTACAAAAAGCCAACTTTACTGGTAGCAACTTACAGCAAGCTAACCTGAGTGGTGCAGACTTGAGACAAGCAAATCTAAATGGGGCAAAAATGCCTGATGGCACTCTCTATCGACGTTAGTTTTACTTGGTAGAGTGTGTCACCTGCTCAAATGTATCTGTTCGATCGCAAATTCCTATAAAGGTGATGTACTCTACTAATACTGGTTATTCTTTACAATCAACCGATCGCGAATTATCCCGATCGCAATTCTGGCAAGCCATACAATCTTTAGCCCGACGCGGCTTAGTGGAAAAAGTGTTAGTAGGAGGGCGATCGCAATTTCAGATTAATCCTGTATTTAAAAAATATATTCAATCCAAGTAACATTCCACCCATTTATTTCTTAGTCTGCGGAGGCAGACTTTGTTTTTGTAGACGCGGTTTCAACCGCCGGGTTTATATAGTAGCAGTTTCAACTAAATCATCGATCGCATAAAAGCATTCACCGCATCATATTGATCCGCCATCCGCGAATAAAACTCGATCGATCGCAAATCCAACTCCGGCAACAGTTCGCTCTTACTCACCAACTCATACCCCGTCGAACGCAAACAATAAACCGAAATTACACTATCCTCCCAGAACCAAACCTCCCGCACACCCACCCGACGATAGATTTCCAGCGTATCAATTCCACCACTCGTCACTGTCACTTCAATTGCCAAATCTGGAATTGACTTGCGCGTACCCAAACAATAAGACTCATCTGGTTCTTTCCGTGCACCCAACTCCTTCATCCCGATAGTTGTACTACCGCGCCCGTAGAAACGAATGTCTTTTGTCCGCATATACATTTCTAAAAGCTGGTCTAAAGTGTTTCTAGATTCTTCATGTTCCTCAGAAAAAGAACCGATAATTTCTAAACACCCATCCAAATAAGTTAAACGCGCCCCAGTTTCCGCCAAATCTGCATCCAACTTTTCCAGAGTCTCCCATGTCACGTTTGACAGGAAAGCCGCACCTGTACCCAATCCTGCTTTAGAAATTGCGACAACCATTTGACTTACCTTTTACGATCGCTCTTCCATAATATACGACTTCCAAAACTTGGAGCCTATCCTAATATTCTATTCTTTAGTCTCGCGTGGGAGTCAGAAACCCGGTTTCTTTCTAAAATCTCGGTGGGAATTCCGAGATTGTTGCAGAAACCTGGTTTCTTGGATTTGGGAATTTGGGTGGGGAGTCAGAAACCGGGTTTCTTCCTAAACCTTGGTGGGGATGCGAAGATTGTCGCAGAAACCCGGTTTCTTGGATTTTAGCAAAAGCCCAAACAAAAAGCGCCCCTATTTCTAGGAGCGCTTTTTGATTATCTCAAGTTAAAAATTAACCGTTGATAGAAGGAGCAACCAAAGCAACTGGAGTTGTATCACCAGCGGCCAAGTCAAGTGGGAAGTTGTGAGCGTTGCGCTCGTGCATTACTTCCATACCCAAGTTAGCGCGGTTGATAACATCAGCCCAGGTGTTGATGACGCGACCTTGTGAGTCGATAATCGATTGGTTGAAGTTGAAACCGTTCAAGTTGAATGCCATTGTGGAAATACCCAAAGCGGTAAACCAAATGCCAACTACTGGCCATGCACCTAACAAGAAGTGCAAGGAACGGCTGTTGTTGAAGGAAGCGTATTGGAAAATCAAACGACCGAAGTAGCCGTGGGCTGCAACGATGTTGTAGGTTTCTTCTTCTTGACCGAATTTGTAACCGTAGTTTTGTGACTCGGTTTCAGTTGTTTCGCGAACCAAAGAAGATGTAACTAAAGAACCGTGCATGGCGGAGAACAAGCTACCACCGAATACACCAGCAACTCCCAACATGTGGAAGGGGTGCATCAGGATGTTGTGCTCGGCTTGGAACACGATCATGAAGTTAAATGTACCGGAGATACCCAAGGGCATACCGTCGGAGAACGAACCTTGACCGATCGGGTAGATCAAGAATACTGCGGTAGCTGCTGCTACTGGAGCAGAGTATGCTACGCAGATCCAAGGACGCATACCTAAGCGGTAGGACAATTCCCATTCGCGACCCATGTAGCAAAATACACCGATCAAGAAGTGGAAAATTACCAATTGGTAAGGGCCGCCGTTGTACAACCACTCATCCAAGGAAGCAGCTTCCCAGATTGGGTAGAAGTGCAAACCGATCGCGTTTGAAGAAGGAACAACAGCACCGGAGATGATGTTGTTACCCAGCATCAAGGAACCAGCAACTGGTTCGCGGATGCCGTCGATGTCCACTGGAGGAGCAGCGATGAAGGCGATTACGTAGCAGATTGTTGCAGTCAGCAAGGTAGGAATCATCAAGACTCCGAACCAACCTACATAAATGCGGTTGTCGGTTGATGTTACCCAGTTGCAGAATTGCGACCAGATATTGGCGCTTTCGCGCTGTTGTAAGGTTGCCGTCATGTGTTTATGATTGCTATTGGTTTTTCAATGTTCGGATGATGTCTCTATTATTAACGGTATCGTTAAGGTTTGTAAAGGGGTGTAACGACAGCTTAACTGATGAGGGTCATCAGGAAAGCTGATGAAACGATCGAGAGCCGAAAAAAGAGTGCACCGCTTCGATCGCACTTAACCCTAACGGGGAACTGGAGTTACTGGAGGTGGAGCAACTGGAGAAGGTGGAGCAACTGGAGCGATCGCAGGTGCAGGGACAGGGCTGCGAGGAGGTGGAGCACTGCTGAACTGTTGCAGTTGCTGGGGGGTGAGCGATCGCAAAATTCTCAGTCCCAGAGTGTTTCGGGAAATGCTTAGGGCGTAGTTTGGCTCTAAATACGGGCGGAACTTTGATTTGTTGTTCAAATAGCTTTCCATGAAGGCTAGGCTAAGTCCGTTGAGGTAGCGGCGGGCTAAGGCGGGTTCGGGCCCGATCGCCTGTGAGGGTGGCAAAAATACGCTTTGAGGGGATTGGTCGATCGTGGAAAAGTGAGTCCCGTTGTTCATCAGTACCAGATATTTGTTGGGCGATGTCAGCCATGTGAAGGGTTGAATTTGTTCCAGCAAAGCGGGGGCGACGGTATCGGCGGTGCCTGCGATTACCATGACTGGGATTTGGATTTTGCTGAGGTTTGTTTCTCCTAAAATGCTGCTGGCGATCGGGTTAATGGCGATCGCAGCTTTGACGCGCGGATCGCCGAAATTGTACTGGTTGCGCTCTAGGCTGCGGGCGCGGCACTGCAATAGCAGCGAGAGGTTCCAAGTTTCGTTTTCTAGCTTGCAGTCTTTGTCTAGCTGTGCAAAGTTAATCTCGGCTCCCGCTAATGTTAAAGCCGTATAGCCTCCGAAAGATTGGCCGATGATGCCGACTCGCTGCAAGTCTAGCTGTCCTCGGTACACCGGATTGGTTGTCGAAAGTTTGGTTAAATAATCGAGCAGCTCTTTGATGTCGAGGGGGCGGTTGACAAATTCTGCTGGTTCTGCTACTTCGCTGGCTCTGCCTGTTACTAGATCTTGGATTTGTTGGGCGTTGCTGCCGGGGTGTTCGGGGACGGCGACGGCAAAGCCGTAGGAGGCTAGGTGTTTGGCTAAATACTCGTAGGAAATGCGATCGGAACCTAAACCGTGAGAAATGACTACCACAGGAGCCGGTTGCGGACTTTTGAGCGGCAGGTAAATGTCGATATCAAAGGTACGATCGCGATTTGGACTTGTCAGAGTTACCGATGATTTTTTCCAATTATAGGGGCCCTTTTCCTGGATCTGTAGCATTTCAGCGGGCGGTATCCCAGGCTCCTCGGCTGCTAGTGTTTCCGACAACTTGGCGACTCCGGCGATCGTCCGATTGGAACGGTTGATCAGCGATGTCAGTTCGTTGGCAATGCCCAAGCCGCGCGCAATGTCAATCCTGATGCCGTAAGTCGGGAACTTCCGCAGCACGTTGAGAATTGTCATGCCTTCTGGATCTGAGGCAGCTAAAATTAGGGCCGCTCGGATCGCATAAAATCCGGGCTGCCGAGCTTTGGTTTGAATTACTCGCCCCAAGCGTTCCAGCAGCACTTCTCCTTGAGGCGTGTAGAGGAATTGGGCGATCGTCACGTGGCTGATTTCTGCTTTCGCTTGCAGCCCGTTGCGAATCTCCGCTAGCTGTGATTCTTTGGCGTACTGAGCAAAGCCGTCCAAGTTTGAATCGATTTTGCCTTCTTTGGCGAAGAGTGTCAGGGACTCGATCGGCACTGACACTTCTAGCGGCCCGTAGGTTATATAGATTCGTTCTGCTCCCAGGGCCGGTGCAGCGGTGCAAACAGCCGTGAATGCAAACAATCCTAGGTATTTTGGGGCGATCGACCGCCGAGCGCGAATTGCCGCAGTGTGGAGACTCGGAAACAGACAGTTCATAACTTTAACACCTAGGACTTCTAATCATTAGTCGGTGAAACGATCTAAATTGTTTCACTAATATTTAATACCAAAAAATCGATCTTTTACATGGGAAATTAGGTTATCGTGGGAAGTATATCCAAAAGAGCAATTTTCTGACCTAACAAGACTAGCTAAACTTGACAATTCAACACCGAGGGGTAAGTGGATTTGAGAGTTGAGAGTTGAGATTTGAGATTTACTCGGCAGATGAATCTGGAGGCTGAAACTTGGGTCTAAAATTTGGGGAGCATCTAGGACTTAAGCCGACGCTTGTATCCGTCTTTGGGTGAGGGGTCAAACCTATTCTAATGCCCATTGATTATTGTTTCAGCTATCCCAGATATTTGCGATCGAGTTTGCAACTATAGCCTGAGTGAGAGAATTTATCATGTTCAATGCAACTGCCATCCTGATTGACGCTTTTGTACAAGAGCTACAGGCCGGCTACCGCCGCACCTACGGCAAGTACAAGCCTGACTACCCTGAAATTATCGCCTGGGCGGGGACTATGGCTCTGGAAAACATCGCTAACTGCGATGCTCTTTACCACAACGTGGAACACACAATGCTCGTGGCCTTGGTGGGACAAGAGATTCTCCGGGGCAAGCATATTCGCGAAGGAGGTGTGTCACCGGAAGATTGGCTGCACTACCTCATCTCGCTGCTGTGCCACGATATTGGCTACGTCAAAGGTGTTTGCCGCCAAGACCAAGAATCTGTGGGACTCTATGCTACTGGTATTGATGGAGGCATGGTTTCTGTGGCGATCGGTGCCACTTCTGCTAGTCTAACTCCTTATCATGTCGATCGAGGAAAACTCGTAATTGACGAACGCTTCGGCGGCCACACATTAATTGATGCCGAACAAATCAAGCGCAATATTGAGTTGACACGCTTCCCAGTTCCTGCTAGCGAAACCCATCAAGACAGAAACAACTATTCTGGACTCGCCAGGGCAGCCGATTTGATCGGTCAGTTGAGTGACCCAAATTACCTCCGCAAAATCAGCGCCCTATTCTACGAATTTGAGGAAGTCGGCACTAATAAAATCTTGGGTTATAAATCCCCAGGAGATTTGCGCCAAAATTACGCCAAGTTTTATTGGAACGGAGTTTTCCCATACATTCCAGCAGCTTTGAACTACTTGGAATTGACCCAGGGTGGCAAACAGATTATTGCCAACCTATACGCTAACGTGTTTCAAGTAGAACACGCTGAACCGCTTGCTTTCACCAAACCGAACTCTCAAGATTCACTCAAGTCCCGCACCAACGGCAACTCGAATGGCGAAAAAAATGGTGATAATCTTCAACCTTCCATGTCCGGGGGAGATAACAACAAGAAGTTTAGCGATTTTTCCGACCTGAATTTGTGAGAGTGTTTTCGCATAATTCATGATTTATCGACGCGAGTCATCATTAGAAAGTTTTAAGATTTTCTACTTGCTGGCTCCTTTTTGTTTGAGCTATAATACGATAATGTTTACTTGATTTGTAATACAAATTAGGTACGTTGTTGGGCTTTAGCCCTCTTTACGCATATAGATTAAGAGGGCTAAAGCCCAACAACATACCTCATCTGCTTTCTTGCTATTGTAGGACAATCTTAAGTAAAATGTATTGAGCTATAAATTGAGCTATAATAATATAAAGAAATCGTTGTCCCTTAGGGAAATTCAGGTCATGGCAACCAACAACATTGAAGTCGTTTTTAGCTTTGATACAACTGGCAGTATGTACCCTTGCTTGACGCAAGTTCGTCGAAAAATCAAAGAAACGGTAACAAGATTGCTTGATGAAATTCCTGGCATTCGCATTGGCATTATTGCTCACGGAGACTATTGCGATGCCGGGAGTACCTACGTGACTAAACACCTCGATTTATCCGGCGATGTCGGCAAGATTTGCAATTTTGTAGAAAATGTCGAACCTACTGGTGGCGGCGATGCTCCAGAATGTTATGAATTAGTCTTGCACGAAGCTCAATCACTTTCCTGGACTGCTACTAATTCCAAAACATTCGTACTAATTGGCGACGACATCCCCCACGCACCCGCTCAAACTCCCCAAAAACTTAACTGGCGTCAAGAAGTAGATAAGTTAGCACAGATGGGAATTGCCGTTTATGGCATCCAAGCTCTCAACCGTCCCCATGCTACTTTATTCTACAAAGAACTAGCGGAAAAATCTGGCGGTTTTCACCTCAATCTTGACCAGTTTTCATACATCACAGATTTGTTTTTAGCAGTTTGTTACCAACAATCATCTGACGAACAACTACAAGCTTACGAACAAGAAGTTGTCAGTCAAGGTCGCATGAGTCGCGGCTTAAACAAGATGTTTGATACCATGATGCAGCGGGAAGGGACTGCTGTTTATGAGTCAGCAGAATTACGCGCTGTCAAATCTGGGAGATTTCAGATTCTCGAAGTAGACAACGAGATATCGATTAAAGCTTTTGTTCTGGAAAATGGTTTGGCTTTTAAAACCGGGCGCGGGTTTTATGAATTTACCAAAACAGAAACTATTCAAGGCAAGAAAGAAATTGTGCTGATGAACCGTTCAACAGGCGATTTATTTGAGGGAGAAGCGGCGCGAGAAATGTTGGGTTTGCCAATGGGTGAGACAGTTCGCATCAAGCCGAGCAATCTAGAAAAGTATGCGGTTTTTGTGCAAAGTACTTCGGCCAATCGCAAGCTGATGGGGGGAACTCGTTTCCTTTATGAAGTTGAAGATTGGGATCGTTAATCGATTTTAAATGTTCTAACTACAACCGCAGAGCAGGACAGATAATGCTAAGATTTTTATGGTTTGTGTTTGTAGCATTTCTCGAAAAAATGAGGTATGACTGATAGTTTAATATAACTACTAAATTAGGGGGGCTAAAGCCCAACTACGTACCTGACTTTTGGAGAATTGCTTAAATTAGGGGGGCTAAAGCCCAACTACGTACCTGACTTTTGGAGAATTGCTTAAATTAGGGGGGCTAAAGCCCAACTACGTACCAGAGCTTTTTGCGGTTAGACAATATACGCTTTTAAATTAATATGCAACCAGAAATTCAGCAGCGAGTTAAACAATTGAGGCAGCAGCTACAGGAAGCTAGCTATGCTTATTATGTTCTTGATGCGCCGATTATGGCTGATGAGGTGTACGATCGCCTTTACCGACAGTTGCAAGAGTTAGAATCAGATTATCCTGACTTGATTGTTGCTGAAAGTCCGACTCAGCGTGTTGGAGAAAAGCCAGCTACTCAATTTTTTAGCGTCAAGCACAATATTCCTCTCTACAGTTTGGAAAATGCTTTTAATTTTGAGGAATTGACCAAATGGCAGGAACGCTGGCAGCGAATAGCACCTCCCCTAACCCCCCTTTATCAAGGGGGGGGACAAGATGGAAATGCACCTCCCCTAAACTCCCCTTATCAACAGGGAAATGCACCCCCCCTAACCCCCCCTTATCAAGGGGGGGGACAAGAGGGAAATGCACCTCCCCTTAGCAATGAAGAAAACAGCGAAATTACTCCCCCCCTTAGCAAGGGGGGGCTGGGGGGGGTTTCTAACCAAGAAATTACTCCCCCCATGGTAGGGGCGGTGCCCCCGTGCCCGCCCTGGCTGGGGGGGGTTTCCTATGTTTGCGAGTTAAAAATTGATGGTTCTGCTTTAGCGTTAACCTATGAAAATGGGGTTTTGGTTCGCGGTGCAACGCGGGGAGATGGGATTGCGGGAGAGGATATCACTCAAAATGTTAAGACTATTCGATCGATTCCTCTCAAACTTAATTTAGATAATCCGCCGCCTGTGGTGGAAGTGCGGGGTGAGGCTTTTTTGTCTTTGGCTGTGTTTGAGGAAATTAATCGGGAACGGGAAAAAGCGGGGGAACAATTGTTTGCTAATCCTCGCAATGCTGCGGCTGGTACGCTGCGACAGTTGGATTCTAAGATAGTCGATAAGCGACGGTTGGATTTCTTTGCTTATACTCTACATTTAGATGAGGGTAATGAGGAAAAGACGCAAGGGGAATCTTTGGAATTGTTGCGAAGGATGGGATTTAAAGTGAATCCCAATCGGAAAGTTTGCTCTTCGTTGGATGAGGTGCGGGAGTATTACGAATATTGGGATACTGAACGGCGAAATTTACCTTACATGACTGATGGGGTTGTTGTTAAGATTAATTCGATCGCACTGCAACGACAGTTGGGTTTTACTCAGAGGTTTCCGCGTTGGGCGATCGCACTTAAGTATCCGGCCGCCGAAGTCCCTACAATTGTAGAAGCAATAACTGTACAAGTCGGGAGAACCGGGGCTCTGACTCCCGTAGCGGAACTCAAACCGGTGCAGTTGGCTGGAACGACGGTTTCGCGGGCTTCTCTCCACAATAGCGATCGACTTTCCGATCTCAATCTCCATATCGGCGATACTGTAATTGTCAGAAAAGCTGGAGAAATTATACCAGAAGTTGTCCGAGTTTTAGCAGAACTTCGTCCCGAAAATGCTCAACTTTTTCAAATGCCTAGCTGCTGTCCCGAATGCACGCAGCCTGTGGTTCGCGAAAAAGGGGAGGCCGTGACTCGCTGCATCAACACGTCTTGTCCGGCGATTTTGAGGGGTTCCCTGATTCATTTTTGCAGCCGGGATGCTCTGGATATTAATGGTGTTGGGGAAAAATTGGTGCAGCAGATGGTGGATAGCAATCTGGTGCAGTCGGCGGCGGATTTGTTTGATTTGACTGCTGACAGATTGATGGGTTTGGAACGCATGGGTACAAAGTTAGCAGAAAAGTTGGTAAGTGCGATCGCGCGATCGAAAAATCAACCTTATGCGCGGGTACTTTACGGCTTGGGCATCCGCCACGTCGGCAGTGTCAACGCTCAATTGCTGACTGAAAGGTTTGCCAATGTGGAAGAGTTAGCAGCGGCATCGGCGGCATCGATTGAGGGAGTTTACGGCATCGGCCCGGAAATTGCACAAGCGGTTTATCAGTGGTTTCGAGTTCCGGCAAATCAAAGTTTAATTGCACGGTTGCAAACTGCGGGATTGCAATTGCATTCAGAAGTAAAAAGTCAGAACTTAGCAGCCCAAAATCTACAACTTGCAGGCAAAACTTTTGTACTTACGGGAACTTTGCCGACTCTAAAACGAGATGAAGCTAAGGATTTGATTGTCAAAGCTGGAGGAAAAGTCACAGGTTCTGTAAGTGCTAAAACCGATTATGTCGTTGTGGGCGAAGATGCAGGTTCCAAATTAGAAAAAGCTCAATCTTTAGGTGTCAAACTACTGTCGGAAGCTGAGTTGTTAGAACTACTATCCAAACCATAAAATATTGGTAAAACTCAACATCTCTCTCTATACTCTTTCTCTGTGCTCTCTGTGCCCTCTGTGGTTCAAAAAAAAACCTTATTCAGTTAAGCAGTTTTCAAAATATACCGACAACAATTTTAATGCCGTAGGTGCAAAATAGCCGATCGCAAATCGCACAATACCTCAAAAGGCATAGAAAACGCGCTCGCAATTCGTCAATATACATACTTCCCTACCCTGGGCCCCCGAATCGGTTGTCGGCACAGGCTAGTTTTGCTAAAATTTGATATAGCTGGCATTTGCGATCGCGCGTAACTGCCAACCGAACAAAGTTCCAGCAATCAGAGGAGATACGTAATGTCGGAAATCCCAGAACAAACACAAACAAATTTATCGGCTCCAGAAACAACTTCCGAAAGCTCTATTTCTTGGACGGAAAATGTAAAAAGTAGCGTGGGAAACATCCTGAGCAGTTGGAAGTTGAAAGCAGGATTGGGAGTGGCTGCATTGTTGGGAGTTTTAGTGTTGTCGTTTTTCTGGCAGCACATGATTGCAGTTGTAGGTATGAACAGTTGGGCGAGTCGATCGGGCGCTAGAGCGATCGAATGTATGGTAAGAGATACTAATGATGACCAGTATGTAAGTTGCAGCGCTCTCCTCGACCAGCAAATTGTCCCTCTTGAATGCAGTTCTAGTTTGTTAAATATCGGTTGTCGTGTCAATTATGGAACTGCGGCACCTAATTTGAAACAGCTTGGGCCTAGAGCTGCTTTGAGATAATTTTTGATTAGCTTTGCCGAAAAATATGATGCTGATGTCAAGCATAAATGGTGCGTCAGAATTAGATTGGGGGTGATTTAAATTTACCTTTCCTGACGCACCCTACTCTGTCAACTGTCAACTGGCATACCGTTTCTGTATCGGAATTATTTAACCGCAGAGGGCACAGAGGACACAGAGAGGGAATGCAGAGATTAATAATTCCTATGCAACCGGATTTGATATCAACTGTCAACTGTCAACTGTCAACTGTCAACTCTCAACTGGCATACCGTTTCTGTATCGGAATGATTTAACCGCAGAGGGCACAGAGGACACAGAGAGGGAATGCAGAGATTAATAATTCCTATGCAACCGGATTTGATATCAACTGTCAACTGTCAACTGTCAACTGTCAACTGTCAACTGTCAACTGTCAACTGTCAACTGTCAACTGTCAACTGTCAACTCTTCTTACCACGGATTTCCGATGAGGGTGAAACTGCTCCAGTAGTAAGGATGAGAAAAATCGTTGGTTTGTAGTTTGATGTTATTTGGTAAATTTAATTTGCCCGCTGTTGTTACTAATTGCCGATTTTCAATCCGAACTTGACGAGCAATCATCGCCTGTTGAGTAAGTTGCAGAGTTTCTGCCTTGGTTTTGCCTCCTCGAAGCTGCTGGTAAAATTCGCTCATCAGTCCCAAAGTGCCTCCGTCATCAACATACCACAAACTCCCCAGGGCAGATTTGGCGCCGGATTTGACCGCTAAACCTCCAAAACCTAATTCTGCTTCGCGATCGCCCAAAGCAGTTCTACAAGCACTCAACACTAACAAGTCTACCTGCGGATTGCGCCAATTTAAACTCTCCATGTCACTGAGCTGCAATTTGTAATTCCAGAGTTGAATGTAAGAATTGCTCGCTTGTCCCGAGATGAAGTTAGCATGGGTTGCTAGGTGAACAATCCGAAATCCTTTGTTGGCGTGTTGCGATTGGAGATTGTTAATAGTGAAACTCGAATTGAGGAAAGATGGCCCTTGCCACTGGGTAGAAATTGTTTCTAATTCTAGAGGCACGTTGGGCAAAGGCTTATTATCAACAAATTCTGACCGTCCCATTGCTAGCACTGTGGCGTCTCTAACGGTCTTAAATTCGCGATTAGTCAAGCTAAAACTCGGAATTAGGCTGAAACTGTATTTTTGAATCAAGAAGCCTTTACCGTCGTGCAAAGCGGCAAAGGGTAAACTCCGCAATCCGGGATCGACTGACAGCAACAAAGTCTGAATTCCTAAGTTTTGCAAGTCTTTTTCTAGAGGTGCGATCGCCCATTGATACAGTTTTTGGGCCGAGGGAAGATAACTGATAGTGCCGACTTTTCCGAGATTGGTGACTTGTTCGCGGAACTCCTTAACAATTGGTTCGAGAGCTTGACGGTTGGCTTCGGGAACGCTGTAGTGAATCGGCTGCCCTACAGGAGGAACTAAAATTAATTCCAGTCGATCGACTCGCGAGATTATATAGATAATACCAGACCGCTTGCGAGTTTCCTGTTCTATATTTTTCAATGTTTGTTGGAATTGCGCCACCATCACTTTTTGGTTGGGAAGGTTGGCTTTGACGCCTAGGTATTCTCCAAACTCTTGATTCCTAATTTGTTCGATTCCCCAGACTGCTTTTTCGATGTCGTTACCTTCAAAAAGTCGATCGGGAGGCGGAAAGTATCCCAGCACTAAATTAGCACTACGGTTGACTTCTGGCGGTGTTTCGCGGCGGGGAGCTACTGACGATTGGTTGGGGGGTAGCTGACTGGTGATGCTTGAATCGAGCGTTAAAATTTGACCCGCAGCAGCGCCCGGAGTGTCTAACGGTGGAATTTTGCGGCGATTTGGATCTTCTGGATCGTCGGGGGTTGAGGCGATAGGTGCGGGCGTGGGAGTTGCACTTGGAGTGGGAGTTGTACTTGGAGTGGGAGTTGCGATCGGAGTTGGAGTTGCACTTGGAGTTGGAGTTGCAATTGGAGTTGGAGTTGCGATCGGAGTTGGAGTTGCGATCGGAGTTGGAGTTGCAATTGGAGTTGGAGTTGCGATCGGAGTTGGAGTTGCGATCGGAGTCGGAGTTGCACTTGGAGTTGGGGTTAC
>NZ_JAHRFA010000080.1:0-30253 GCF_020883045.1 Microcoleus sp. CAWBG58
GGTGAATGCGTTTTTTACTACTCATGACTTGCTCAAATGCTTGCCTGGTCAAGGTTTCATTCTATTTTACCTTTTTTTGTATACCCCCTTGACAATTTGCACTTTTTCTTAACTTGTCACAAATGACCAAATCTGATTATAGAATGCTGTTAGTAGTGACAGAAGTCTACCGCCAAAAGTTGTCAATGTATGAAAAGAAAGAACATAGTATTCCTGACAGTTGGGGTAAGTTTAAAGCAACCACATATCCGCCCTATAATCAGAGGAAAAGCTGGGAAATCCGTTCAATTTGGGGCAAAACTGTCAGCCAGTTGTCGAAATAGGTACGTATTTTTAGACCGAATTAGTTGGGATAACTTCAACGAATCAGGAGACATTAAAAGACAAGTAGAAGCCTTTAAACAATTTACCGGATATTACCCTGAATCAATTCATGTAGATCGGATATATCGAACCAAAGAAAATAGAGCTTGGTGCAAAGAACTCGGCATTAGAATGAGCGGTGTTCGTCTAGGAGGAAGACCTCCCAAAAATCCGAGCAAAGCAATCAAAAAACAAGCTCAATCAGACGAAAGAATTCGTAACTTAATTGAGGGGAAATTTGGAGAAGCTAAAAGAAGATTTAGCCTTGGTAGAGTGATGGCTAAACTTAATAATACTTCTGAAACAAGCATCGCAATAACTTTTCTGGTGATGAATCTTTCTGCCAGGGTAAGGCAGGCTTTTTGGCTTTTTTTCGGTCTATTTCATAATAAAAACCTTTGGGATGTTTTTTGGCTCAAATGATTGGCAAAAGCTATGTTTTGCCATCACAAGCTTGAGAAAACTTATATTTCCGAGGCATTCTCAAATTCACTCATCTTTCTAAATGCTGTTTTCTGACTTTTTCAGCAAGCCCTAAGATAGGCTGCACACTGAAATTATCTTTTGGTCATTATAGGATCAATCATTCTGTGGTGTTCCCTAACGCTTTTCAACGAATTTCATCTGACGATTTTCTGACAATACAGGCATTTTTGGCAAGTCAGATTTTTCTTAAGTCAACCGTATTGGGCTATATGTAGTTAGTTAGAGCGAAATGATCATTTTCCGAGTGTCGTGCGATCGTCTCATCGGATTCTAATTGCCCCAATTGCTATTCAAAGTGTCGGCGAAATACAGTGCGGAGAACTTTTGTCCTTATCTGCGGACTAAAGTCGGCACTACGAACCTTTAGTGAGGACTTGATTTTTAATCTGCGGACTAAAGTCCGCACTACGAACCTATTTGATATAATTCCCTAGGAGCCAGTATTTGCCAATTCTTCTCGCAGCACTTTCTGGTAGACTTTCGGCAAACTAGAACTCATAGAATTGTTCTCAATTCCATATCCCAAACTCGTCCAAGTTCCCGACAGCATTCGCAAAACATCAGTTAATCTTTCCTGCCGCAACATCTCAGGAATATCGGCTTTCCAAAATTTGCGATCGCTCAACCAGGCATAAACCACAGCATCTTGATATTCCGGTTCAAAACTGTAATCCTGCCACAATACAAAATTACCAGGCTTTGGGTGATAGCGCTTCGCTTTGTCTTTCCAAGTTGAAGTCAAAAATTGATACCTACCCGCCGCTGTAGTACATTTGCCAACATTTGGGCCGTTGACAATCTTCACGCACCAGTCAGGATGACGGCTCAAATCTAATATATATTTTCCGCCGTAAACAACGTGATAAGGCCGAGAAACATTGGACTCGCTAGCAGAAATAGTTCGCATCAAAGCTCGAATGTAAGGATCGCCAGTTTTTATAGCCAGCGGTGGCATTTTTCTCACTTCGCTTGTTGACTGCGAAAACTGCTGATTTCCCCGCAAATTGGCAACCAAAAAAACAGCCCCGCTAATTACAATGCCGATTACAAGTAGAAATCCCAGAATTTGAATTTCCGATCGCCTCAGCAAACTTTTTTGGCGGCGGCGGAGTTTCTCGGTTTCAAATGCAGTCATTTCCATTTCGGCGATTTCGGCTAATTTTCGATCCGCCCGCATCCGCCGCACGCGAAAATCGTGTTGGTATAGCGGCGCGGCTAATAGCGTTAAACTCGATAAAGCTCCTGCCAATTTTACCAGCCAGAAATCTAATTCACCGGCGATCGCCACATTTGTCAGAGTAGAGATTCCTGCGAGCATTTGCGCCGGATCGATCGATCGCGCTGGCCAATAATATATCGCCATTTGCACCAGCAGCGCCAGATTAAACGCAAAAAAAAGCACTACTACAGCATTCAACCCTTCTCGCAAGTGCGATCGCACTCCAGTATGCCGCCGCTTGAACTTGCGCGCCACTCGAAAGCGGCCCGGCAGCACAGTCAGCAAGGGATTGAGGATTTTGACGGCCAAAAAGTGAGCGACAAAAAACAAAGGTAACTGAATCAGCCAAGCCGCCAGCAGCAGAGTCAGAAAGCCGATATCGTCGTTGGCGAAAGGAATGCCCCTGCGAAGGACAAAACTAAAACTCTGAGCGAGAGCAAATGCCCTTAACCACGAAATCGGATAGGGGAACCAAGCTGGCCACTTGAGAGTTTTCATCATGCGGGGAAGGGGAAATTGTAACTGCCGATTGTCAAGCTCTTAAGATTTTGCCAGATTTGGCGATCGAAAAATTAGCAATTCCCCTACGGTTTGCACTGATGGGACTTGCGCGCGGTTGCGGAGCATCGATTTTCCACTTTTCGATTTGATATCTTGGATTTACCGTAAAAAAACCCGATTTTTTTCTAGGGTGCGTCAGTCCAAATTTTTGACTCAAGTCGAAGGGTTGTAGTCTGACGCACCGAACCCAAGCGACTCTTTTGCCGGCCTCAGTTGTAGGGTGCGTCAGTCCAAATTTTTGACTCAAGTCGAAGGGTTGTAGTCTGACGCACCGAACCCAAGGAACCCTAATGCAATCAAACCACGGCGGCAAACAACTCCTCAAAACTCTTTTGCGGGGCCTCCGGCTTTGCCACAATTTCCACAATCTTGTTGCGAGAAGCCGGCTGAAACAGCGCCTCCACGCACACTTGGGCTACCTTCGTGCGGGGAATGCTGCTTTCAAACAGTGTATCCGCACTCCTCATGACGATCGCATCTGAATTATCCTCATTTTTGAGACCGCCCGGACGGACAATGGTATAAGTCAAACCGCTTTTTTGCAAATACTCCTCCGCCTGCTTCTTCCACACCAGAATCAGCCAAAACAGATTCAGCGGGTGAAAAAACTGAGAAACGCACAGAGAAGTCACCAGCACAAAATGCTCAATTCCCTTAGCCTTAGCAGCCTCCACCAAATTTTTAGTACCTTCAAAATCCACCTTGTAAGGCGCAGTCGGATCAAAACCAGGGGCCGCCCCCGTCGCGCACAGCAACACCGTACTATCACCAATTGCATCGCCCAGAGAAGTCGCATTTAATACATCACCAGTAACTAACTCTGCCTCAGGAGGTAAAATTTGCCTTGCTGTCTCTAGATTTCGGACGAGGGCGCGCACGGGAATGCCCCGTTTGACTAATTCTGCGACGATTCGGCGGCCAGTCTGACCTGTCGCTCCTGCTACAAATGCTTTCATAAGACGAGTTATGCTGTTCTAGGGTAAGTTTTGTTACTATCAATTTCTCAATTGTAGGGAGAAAACTCCCCGACCACATCCCCAACCCGACTGATTGGCGTGTATTAGCAGGAGAGCATGTCAGGAACCTCAGCCCCAACGGCATGAGGCTTGAAAGAGAAATCGGACAAGCCATTCTGACGGGCCTAAGTCTTAACTGACTACGTTTTTTGAGTCATGACACCCTGAGATGCTTTCGCTAGTCTCTTGCTCTGTCGCTGGTGGTTAAACAGTTTCCAGGTAACAGAAACAGTGCTGCTAGCCCAACAAGCTCAGAAAACTTTGGCAAAGCTAACATTACCCCGAAAGGGAGGCTCAATTGAGCAAAATACTATGCGTACAGGATTGGAAGATTTGAAGCGGTAATTGTCCCGTTGAAAGTGCAATACAAAAGTACCCCGAATTAACCAATCCCAAGGCGGTAGTAAATTCAAAAATGCAAAGCCGTCCTAGAAGGACGGGGTTTCTACCCATAATTTTGATGATGAAGCAGAATTCCGCTGAATATCAAACTGTTGAAGATTCTGACGAAAATTGCTACGCAGATGCGAGTTTCAGACAGCCCGAAAGTGCAGGTGCGGATGCAGGCGAGGAAGTTGAGCCGATTTGGTTTCACACCCACTTTGAAGACAGCATGGAGATGTACGCCGATGCTGCAACGGTGGCGCAGCATTTTAACAATCACAAGACTTGGTTTTGTCAGTGCGCTTTGCCGATGAAGGCTGAGCCGATCGGCGAAAACGGCTACGATTTATTAATCGGTCGTTTTGGGGCCTTCGGCTACCGAGTTGAAGCGAGAATTGGTTTAGAGTTGCTGCCGCCTGACGCCCAAGGCTGCTATTTGATTAAAACTATTCCGGTTCCGAATTATACCGCGCCCGGATATGAAGTGGATTTTCGATCGGCAATGAAGCTAGTCGAGATACCGTCTGACGAGTTTGCCGCCGATTGGCCTGCGTCGCAACGCGCCCAGCTACCGCCTGCGATTACCAGCGCCACCTGGAAGCTAGATTTAGCTGTAGGGGTTTGCTTTCCCAAGTTTATTCGATCGATGTCTCAACCTCTGATTGAAAAAACCGGCGATGCGCTTTTGGAAAAAATCATCAAACAAGTCAACCGCCGCTTGACGTATAAAACTCAACTTGTTTTCCATGAAAGTTTAGGAATTCCCTTTCCCAAAAACCCGAAGAAACACTAACAAGAAAACCCTCGCCGTTGAAACCATAGCGGTTCTCAGAAAGATTCGCGGACGTTGTTGGGCTTGGGCCCTCTTAGGATCGCAAATTCAATAATTTACACTCTTGAAAGTGGGATGGGCCAGAAGAACTATCAAATTGTAAGTTATACCAATTTTAAACGAAATAACAGTATTCTTGTCCCCCCCCCTTGCCAAGGCTACGGTGTACACACAAGTCGAGTTGGAAATCAATTGACCCAAAAAAAACGGAAATTTATTTTTTTAATCCTTGATTTCCCGTCACCCATTATCAATAATTTAAAACTATTGATAACGATCTCGATTGTCTAAAAACCTTGCCGACTAAGGGTTGTGTCAGACACAGCCAGGTTTTGGCAAGTTGTGTGTACACGGTAGCTTGCCAAGGGGGGGCTAGGGGAGTCTTCGAGTGTTGCACGATTTTAGAAAAATGGTATTATTTAATTCTCATTCCTTACAATACTTCGGACAGTTTTTTAACGACTCTGTAAGCGTTACAGCGTAAGCCCTGGCATTTTTAATGTTTTTTTGAAAGTCAGGGCTAGACTCAAACATTGAAAAAATACTCATCCCTATAGCCATCAAGGGTTTGAGATACTCGATTAGATCTAAAAATGTCCGAAGTATTGATTCCTTAGGAACGCAAATTCAATAATTTACACAAGTTTGTGGGATGGGCGTCCCGCCCGTCCATAAAGGACGGGCTAGAAGCCCGCGTTTCTGCGCCGCCAGCAAGGCAATCTCACCTTAATGTTGCAAGGAGGCTCCCGCTATAACGAAGTTTAGCGGCGAGAGGAATTGCAATCAGTATCAACGTGCGACAGCACAACGGCAATAATTAAGTTATACTCATAGTAGTGAGTTTTTTGGTGAGATGGAACAAGTCCTGACTTTAGTTGTAAAGCTTCAAGCTAGTATCGAACAGCAACAATTGTTTTCCGATACAGCGTCAGCTTTTGCGTCAGCTTGTAACTGGATAGATCGAAATGTCGATCGTAACCTAACGAATAGAAACTCAATCCAAGCTGTCTGTTACAAAGATGTGAAAGAACAGTTGGGACTAACAGCTAACCATGTTGTTAGAGCTTGTGCCAGAGTAGCAGCAAATCGTCTAACGGCAAAACAGAAAGGGAAAAAGGTCAAGAATTTTAAGCCCACTAGCTTTGATTGTGATGCTAGGACTTTTCGTTCCGCCCTAGTCAAATTGGACGCTGAGCATTTCTACCACTCTCAAGCGGTTAACCGCTCCTCTAAGAGCTAGTAACTACCATAAGAGCAAGCTAACAGGTCATAATCCTACTTCGGCTCAAGTTTGTTTGCATAAAGATAATCGCTGGTACGTCCACATTCAGTTCAAATCGGAAACTCCTAAACCTCAAAAAACAACTAATGTAATTGGTGTCGATTTCGGAAGGCGCGATCTAGCTGTAACCAGCACAGGTAAATCGTGGTCAGGTAAGGAGATTCAAAAAACTAGACATAAGTATAGCCGTGTTCGGGCTTCTTTACAAAAAAAGCATCTCAAGGCACAAGGTCATCTAGACGTAGAGCTAGACAGATTTTGAAACGGTTATCGGGGCGCGAAAGAAGATACCAAACCTGGCTAAATCATAACATCTCAAAAGCCATTATTAGACCTATTGCAAAAAAGATATATGTTATAATCAGAAGTTTTAATTTTAATCGGCTAGAGCTAACTCATAATTATAAATTGCTGACAACAAATTACAACGTAGACCATAACGGCGACGGCGATTCCGATAACGACTCGACAATATTTTAAATATTTTGAGACTCCGATTAACGTGTTCAATAACAATTCGCTCCTGCGCTAAGACTAGATTGTAGTCTTTTTATATTCGAGAAAATTTCCCATTTTTAGTTTTTTTTTTCGGTATATAACTATTAGTGTGATAGTCTTTTATCCCTTGATAGCCACTATCTTGTAAGCTATTTGTTTCGGAATTAAAACGAACTTTACTTTTTTTGAACAAGTTAAAGTCGTGGCAATGCCCTGGTCCAAAAGCAGTGCAAATAATTTCTTTTGTTTCTTGATTGATTACCAATTGAGTTTTTAGAGTATGACACTTTTTCTTTCCTGAGTAATATCTCTTCTGTTTTTTTGGGGTCGTTCAATAGTTGTTTCTGTGACATCCATCACCACGAATTCTGGATAATCAGAGTCTTTGAGTAATGCCTTTTTCCCCGGAATACGGAACTTTCCTGTTTTCATTAAAGTAGATTCAATATCAGTGACAATTCGGCAAATTGTTGATTCAGATACTCCCCAAGTTGTCCCAATATGAAAATATGTTCGATACTCTCTCCAATATTCCAAGGTTACTAAGACCTGTTCTTCTAGAGTTAGGATAGTGCGACGCCCTAAGATTGTCTTTCTGATTTTCTGAATTAAAATTTTCCAATGCGCTAACCATTGCTTTCAAGGTTTCAATCTTCACACCAAATCTACGTTGAAATTGAGAAGGTTTTAAGTTTAGATAAAATTGATTTTTCATGATTTACTCGTTTTGTAACGACAACAGCACTTTATAGCATTTTATTCTGTTGATAACAAGACAAGAGTGAAAATAAGTTAACAGTTGGTATTCAATCAACTTTCAGCAAAAATTTTCATTATATCATAAAATTATTTTGCAAGAGGTCTAATAACTAATGACTGATGACTGATGACTAATGACTAATGACTGATGACTCTTTGAATTCCGGTAAAAATGCAGTCAAACATTTGTATAATTCTAATCCCGGCCCAGCTTGCAGCGGATAAAGCTTGTCAAAATTAATCGGGTTTCCCGGCTCTAATTTCCATTGGGTTTGCTGTGCTGTTTTCGACGAAATTGCGATCGCCCTCGTGATGTTAACAATGTTGTTGTGCTGGGGGAAGCCGCGAAAGCAGTAGCTTTTACCAGTACGCGTGTCAGAGTCGCTGCCGGTAATGTATCTATCTCGTTTGCGAAATTGGATTTCTCGAAAAGGTCGATCGATCGCAAATGAGTCTCGGTAGCGGTAGTCTCCGTCAGGCAAACTTTGGACAGTCGGCCGGATTTGAGCGATAACGGTTGCTGCACTAAGAGTTAGAATCATTTATATGACTTCCTCCTGTGAAATCGCCTTTTTAGTTGCTGGTGTCTGTGTAGCTGCGGGCGATCGGCTCAAACAAACACCCTCTGTAACAAATTAATAAGAGTTGTGATGGAGTTTGATAAGAGTTATGATGCAGTTTAACTCGATCCCTGACTATCGTGAATAATTATTTCATGGTTTCATCCCTATTACCAATCCGAGTAATAATAGAAATATTGAGCAAGCCCCGAGAAATTTGGAGGCGAAACTCTACGGATAAAATGAGGATACAGCTATGTTTTGCCTGAACCGAGAAACCAGCAATAGGGAGATGCGAGGCTGTAAAACCTCGGCTCCTAAAAATATCCGCATAGTCCGATCGCGAGTTTACAAAGATGAGGCTTTAGTCTCGGCTTCCCTGGCGGGACTTCCCGATCTTTTAGCATCCCTAGAAAGCTTTCGCGAGTAGAGTTTGAGATTTTCTCTCTCTTGTTGAACGTCGGGAGTTGACTTAGCTAATTATTTTTAGTTAATTATTGCCAGACTCCCGAAAAGATATTCTTGACTCCGATCGCAATTCGATTTAAGTCTTCTTTCAGCAGCGGCGGCCAAGAAACTCCTCTGGCCCGCCCTGCTTCAAATTGCAGTAAACTGTCTGTTGAGAGTAAATGGAGGGCCGAGATTAATTGGCGATCGAGCATTGGCGATTCTTGAAGCCCTTCAAACAATATTTTTAAAGCTAATAAAATCGATGTCACCTGTCCCGGTACGGGTGGCTGGCCTTGTTTGAGGCGCATCAGGAAGGCGTCGGGATTTTTCTTGGTTTCCAGGGCGGTTCCTTGGTCGATCAGAAAACTGCGGGCTGTTTTGTAATCCATTTGACGTGCGATCGAGTTCTTGCAATTAATCAGTAGATATTATAGCCTTTCGAGTTCCCCTATGGCGTACTCATGGGAATGGGGAATAGGGAATAGAGAATAGGGAATAGGATATACTTCACTTTTTCGTGAACTCCTCTATATCATCTTTTGTCGCAGTATATTTGTTAATATAGCAAAATTAAGAATCAACAAGCAACTCGTAAGGGGCGCGCTGTGGTGCTCAAGGCTACTCGTGAAACGCGCATTCTCATGTACAGTACAAGGTCTCGGAAGGTGTACATTGCACAGCCTACAGCTACTCTTGCTAGTTAGAGTAGAAGTAAGTTTTAGATGACGGAAAAATAAAACAATGACAAAACGGCAGAAAAATAGCATCAAATCCCAGATTTATAGATACTGGTGGCTACTTTTGTTGTGTTTGAGCTTCCTGTTAGTTCCGGCTCTCAAAAAAATAGCTGTCGCCACCCAATTTCCCCCGCCCGCTCCTATTGCAAATAATGCTAATTTGGGAGCGAGAATTCAACGAACGATGGAGTTACTTGCAACCAGCACTCCTACAAAACGCCACCAAGTACGCATTTTATTTTACGGTCAATCTATCACTCAGCAAGATTGGTGGCAAGATGTAGTCGAGGATTTAAAAAAGCGATTTCCCCATGCTGATTTGATTGTAGAAAATCGCGCCATCGGAGGATTTGCATCGTCGCTTTTAATCCGTCCCAGCGAACATGATTTGTATCCTTTTTATCCAGACTTGCTAATTTTTCACGTCTACGGAGGTGAGGAAGATTACGAAGCGATAATTGCCAATGTCCGCCGCCGCACTGCTAGCGAAATACTCTTGCATTCAGACCACATAACCTGGCTGCCGACAGGTAAAAATGATAATGAAAATGAAATCAAAGGCTACGAATGGCACAACAATCATTCTACCAAATGGTTGCGTGAGTTGGCAGATAAATACGGCTGCGAAATCGCGGAAATTCGCACACCTTGGCGCAGGTATTTGATAGACAATCGCTTGCAGCCAAAACAGCTATTGAGCGACAGCATTCACCTCAACGCTTGGGGGAATTTTCTGCTAGCTGCTCTCATTAAACCCTACCTGCGATACAATCCAAATTCTCCTCAAACTGGGCAGCAGAATTTAGTCAAAACTTATACAGTGGGCACTGATGTTAAGTGGCAGGATGGCAAGTTGGTTTTAGAGTTTGAAGGGAATCGGATAGATGCGATCGCCGATCGAAGTTTCAACGGCAAGGCAATTTCTGCTAAAATTGCGATCGACGGCAAAAAACCCTCAGAATTTCCCGAACTTTACAGCATCACCAGACCCAGCGTTTCTCTCGGCGTCCCTTGGCCAGCAATCATCCAAGTATCCAGTCAAAAACCGCTCATCGTCGAAGATTGGAAAGCTACAATCACTGAGATTAACAGCGATGCTACCAAGTTTAAATTTGACGTAGTAGGTTCTAAAACAGGTTACGACGGCAGCGGTACCAACGACAAAATGTTTGTTTCAAAATCTGGCCGCGTCGCGATTGAACCGAGAAACTGGTGGCTGCAAAATGCCTATGAATACTCGAAAAAGCCTACTCCGAAAGGCTTTGAGATTTCCTGGCAAGTTCAGCCGATGTTTGTAGATTCATACATTCCGCCACAAATTGCAGATTCAAGTCGCGAGTATTCTACAACATTGGCTCAGAATTTGAGCAACTCCAAACACATCCTCGAAATCGTCCCCGAAACAGACGCGACAGTTCCTATTCAAGCAATTCGAGTTTATCGCCCCCCTTATATTCCTTCCCTCATGAAGAAGGACTAAAGTCCTCACTACGAACTTAATTTCTGTAGTATTCGTAGGGTGCGTCGCCACGATTAATCCCAAAATTATATCGACAATCTCATGGCGACGCACCATCGACAATAGTTGAGAAAACAACAACAATTATTCTACAGCACAAATTTTGATAAATGATTTTATATCATGTCCTGTCGATTACTATAACAAACAACTGTTCGTAGTGCGGACTTCAGTCCGCAGCATATTGCGGACTGAAGTCCGCACTACGAACGGATATTATCGCGGTCAATCGACCGGACACGATATAAAATCTCAAATCGAAAAATGGAAAATCGATTAACCTCAGTAATTGAGTAGGTGCGTCAGTTTGAGTTGGTAGTTTAACAATCCAGAATTTGCCAACTGACGCACCCTACAAGTTGAATCATAGAAGCGGTTTGAACCGCCGCCTGCATCTCCTCCCTCATCAATTACCCGCCGCTTCTCGTAATCCCCAACTCGTGAAACATCAACAACGATAAAAAGAAATCTGCTATAAAAACAAACACCCAAGAAGTCACCACCGCAGCCGTTGCAGCTTGGCCTACTCCCTTCCCTCCGCCCGCCGTCGTCAACCCCCAACCGCAACCGACAAGCGCAATTATCAACCCAAAAATTACACTCTTAATCGCCACAGTTACTAAATCCCAAGGCCCCAAAAAAGTCCGCACCGATTCCAAAAATACCGAAGGTTCCAACTCATAAAAATTAACCGCCACAAACAGCCCGCCCAAAATTCCCACCGCCACCGAAAAAATTGTTAAAATCGGCAACATGACGCAGCAAGCTATCACCCTCGGGACTACCAAATAATCAACGGGATTTGTTCTTAACATATACAGGGCGTCTATTTGTTCCGTCACCTGCATTTCTCCTATCTCTGCGGCAAAGGCAGAACCTACTTGTCCCGCCACCACGCCCGCTGTTAAAACTGGTGCTAATTCGCGGCAAAATGCCACTGCAAAAGCACCTCCCACCGCCCCAACCGCCCCAAACCGAATCAATTCTCTCGCGGATTGAACAGTAAAAATCATCCCTGCAAAAAAGGCTATTAGCAGCACGGAGCGCAAAGAATCCAAGCCTACTGTGACTAAATGTTCCATGATTTTGCGGCGGTCAACTTTGCCTTGAAGTAGGCGCAGCAAGACTTGGCCACCTAGGAACAGCGTCACTAAAAAACGCTGAAACCACCTGTTATTAAAGGTTTCATCTAAATGTCGATCGCGCTTTTGGTAATTTTTACCCAATGACTGACTGCTAGCGATTAATTGCAAACAAGGCGAAACACTGCCACTACTGAGATTTTCGCCAATTGTACAGCAATTATTGCACAATTTGTCAACATATAGCGGTTATCACAAAAATGAGGTACGTTGTTGGGCTTTAGCCCCCTAAGTTTAGTAGTTATATGAGCTGTCTGTTATACCTCATCTTTTTGAGAAAGGCTATATATTTTTTAAGTCTGCCAGCCCTGCGGTTGGTAACTTATACAAGAGGTATGCAGTTGCACAAAGCGCGCTCTTTATAATATAAGCGTATAGCGCCCAAGCGCAACTACGTACCAAAGAATTAATTTCTATTGATTACTCGGCAAGCAACAAGTCGATAAACTTATCCAACTCTTGATTATACTTTTTGGCTTGCTCCTTGCCAATTCTGACCAGAGTTGATATTTTATCTGCCGAGGCATCATCAATCGGCAGTCGTGGTTCGTGGCTTAAATCTGGAGAAATTCTCAAATATTGATTGGGTTTGTCAATGGCATCAAAAATTTGGATAATTTGATAATCTATAGTTTCAGCAACTCCCGTCATCATGATATTAATCAAAGGCTGAACCCACTCTATTTTACCCCAATTTTTCACTTCCTCGTAGGGAAAATTTTTCTGAGCTTGTCCCGTCCCCAGCGATAAAATTACCATATCTTTTGCTGTCGGGCCTTTGTCGGAGCGAGTATCGGGAATTCTTAATTTATTTCTCACTTCCGCATAGGCACAAAGTGCGGGATTGTTGGCGAATACTCCACCGTCAATTAAAGCGTAGCATTCGTTGGTCAAAGAGTAAATTTTGGGAAGTTCAAAGTAAGAAGGAGCAGCAGATGTGGCTCTGGCGACATCTCTGAGAAAATAGTCTGCTGCTGGATATTTTTTAGCATCTATTTGATTGAAAAAATGAGCTTTTCTCCTTTCGACATCGTAACTGGAAATTAAACAAGGTTTGAGGAGTTGGCTGAGTTTGCAATCTTTGAAGTTTTGCCAACAGAATTTTTCTAACGCATCGCTCGGATATTTCTCATCTATTAAACCGTCTAGAGATTCGAGTGTTTTCAAAAATGAACTTTGAAAAAAGCCAATGCCGCTGTCGATGGAAAAATTAAGAACTTCTTGGGCAGTCCACTGAGACCTGCTGGGATTGTTGGCATCGGGGAACAAATAGAGGCAGGTTAAAATTCCTCCTGCACTCGTGCCGGCGATTAAATCAAAATAGTCAGCTATTCTGGCATCTGGGTTGCCACTTTTTTGTTGTAGCTTTGACTCTAGGGTAACTCCAATTTGCGCGGGTATAATTCCTCTAATTCCGCCTCCATCTATCGATAAAATTCGGGTATATTTAGCCATGTTTTTGCCTTTTCTCGATATTTGCTAGTTGATTGCAGTCTCGGACTCAAGAAGTGGTTGGAGGCGATATTTAGTGGCAAGCTGCGCCTCTACACACCCTAGAAATATTAGATTTTGCGTCCAAGACTGGCTCAATCTAACATCTCAAATTTAAGTTTAATTGGCTGGCTGCGAGGGTGTAGCGAAAAATATATTCTACAATTTCTACATAATTGTAGGCTGCAGCGGTTGAGTCTGCCCAAACTGTGATGCCGTGATCGCGAATTAACAACGCGGGTACAGAGGGTTCACAAACGGCAAAATATTCACAAATTTCTTTGGCTATTTTAGGCACTTCTAAATAATTTGCAAATAGGGGTATCGCCACCTGGGGGTTTTCCTCCCACACCCCCAAACCTTTCAGCATTTCGATCGCAGGTAAAGGCACTGAATCGCCTGCTGTTAGGCGAGAAACTAAATTTGCCTCGATTGAGTGCACGTGATAGCAAGCTTTAGCGCCTGGAAAACAATCGTAAACGGCTAAATGAATGCTGGTTTCGGCGGAAGGGCGGCTGTCAGGAACCGGTTGTTCGACGATCGCGCCTTCGGAGCTCATTCTGATAAAATCTGAATCAGTTAACTGCCCTTTCTGGCGCCCGCTAGCAGTAATCCAAAAACTGCCGTCTGGTAAGCGGGCTGAAAGATTGCCAGCAGTCCCAGCCATCCAACCGCGATCGTAAAAATGTTTGGCTGCTACAATTAAATCCGTTCTCAAATCGCCACTCATTCTTTGCAAATCCTCAGCTTTTTATCTACCTTTTACGTTAGGAATTGTGCTGGCATATCTAAGTGCAGGGTGTGCAACGCGCACTTTACCAATACACATACCGCAGCCCTATGCCCTATGCCCCATGCCCCATGCCCCATCCCTATGCCCAATAGTTTAGTTTCAATTCCATTGCTGGGATAAATTTTCCAACACGTCAAAAAAATTATCCCATTTAGTATACGGCTTTTGCTGTTCGTCTAGATATTCGGCAAGCCGATCGCGCGCAAACACCGAGTTCGCCTGCAAAGCCATGTTAAAATCCGTCAGCGAATCTCCGATGGCCACCTGTTCCCGGGCGGGGTGCTGCGCCATCACTCGCACCTTAGACACCAATTCTGTATCTCCTTCAAACTCAGAATTGACTTGCAAGTGAGGGCCGCTAGCGTCCACATCTACAGCATAAATTGCGATCGCCCGGTGTGCCA
The DNA here is from genome assembly GCF_020883045.1 of Microcoleus sp. CAWBG58. NCBI lineage: Bacteria > Bacillati > Cyanobacteriota > Cyanophyceae > Oscillatoriales > Microcoleaceae > Microcoleus > Microcoleus sp. CAWBG58. The sequence continues at coordinate 14,497 of NZ_JAHRFA010000080.1, forward strand.
AATCACCCATAACCGTCTCTACCATAACCCGCAGGCCGCCCGAAACGATCGCAAAATCCACCCTTTGCGCCTCCAAAAAATCCAGCAATTCCACCAATCCCGGCCGCATCAGTTGTCCCCTAGAAAATTCCACAATTTCCCCATAACATTCCGAGGGAATAGACTCTAGTAACTGTCGCACTCCCGAGCGCAAACTGATCCTTCTGGCGTACATTTCCGGCATCAGTTGAGACGACAATTCCGGTGCAAAATGCTTGAGCATTGCCACAAAAGTTTCTTCAACAGTTATCGTGCCGTCAAAGTCGCAGAATACCACCCGTTGCTGATTGTTCGGGATTGGAGATTTTTGCTTGTCCGACATTATTCGCACCATTCGAGAACGAGAGAAGTTTACAAAACTCATCGTACACCGAAGAAGCAAGAAGCAAGAAGAAAACAGCCATACTATAATAGCTAAGTGCTGTTAGCAATCGCCCGCAGGATTTTATGCGGATTCTTCCAGATCGTCATCGAGATCGTCGTCGAAATCTTCATCGATAGAATCATCCAAATCGTCATCGAGATCGTCATCGAGATCGTCTTCGAGGAATGCTTCTACATCCTGCTTTTGATTTTTCGTCTTTTGGGGAGTAGCCTTAGCGGGCAAACAGATTAAATTATCATCCTCAGTATTAATCAAACCTTTCGATCGCAATTTGCCCATCAGCCGCGTCACCGTTACCCGCGTCGAGCCGATGGCACTGCCAATTTGAGCGTGAGTCAAGGCCCAAGGCAGCCGATAGCCCCGCACCACATCCGGTTCTCCATCACCTACGTAGGGTTCGCCGAACTCTTCGATCAACAAAGTGAGAAAACCCAGCAATCTGTCGATCGTCCGGCGCTGTCCCAAAGTGCTCAGCCAGAGGAGCTTTCGCTGGTGCTGGTAGCGAAACGCATCCAAAATTTCCCGGCGGAAGTGAGGCCAATTATCCAAATCGTGCCAGTACATCCACACTACGTGAGTGTGATCGGCGTGGGCGTAAGCTTGGAGCGTAAACGGAGACTGAGCAACCAGTTCAAAGGGCTGACCGGCGCCGACGAAGCCCAAAAAAGCTTCTTCTGTAGTTTTGGAAACGGATTTGGACTTTGTTGCAGCGGCGCTAACTTGAGCGCTACCGACGAGCCGCACAGAACCTTTCTGGACTAAATAGAGCAGTCCTGGTCTGGCGGGAATCTTCTCGTCTTTGCTAAAAGTCCGGCAGCGGTAGTGTTCCTGGGCCCAGTCGATAATTCGCTGCCAGGTGATAAACGGTCGATCGATCGTTTCTAGAGGTGTGGAAGTTGATTGCATAAGTGAGACTCTGGGATATATTTAGTTAGTGAGAAAACGGTTTTTGCCTGCATTGCGATACTAAGTGAGACAACTAACCCCCCATCGAGCCGACACGCTTCTTAACTGTGCTGACTCTTCTCAGTTTCACCTAAAAACTCAATGTAGCAAAAAGTACATGAAAATGGTAAAATTCGGCAATAAGTCGATCGTAAATTATTGTATATTTACCCCAAAAATCGCTAGAAAGCCCATTTATTCGATGTGACCTCGCCCGAGCGAGCCGATCTACTATGTCTGACATCAGCAGTTTAACGTACAAAAACAGCGCAAGTGGTAACAGTCTCTAAGCACTTTTACTGCAAGAATAGCCGATATGGATACATTAAATATATCCCAGTGCCCGGAAGTTACAGTGAAGTGTTTTTTGCTCTTAAGGTTGCTCTTCGCGATCGAAGAGCAAGGCACAACGAGCGAAATTCCGTTAAATCGGGCTAAAAATAGGGAGCGGGTGGTGTACGTGTCTGCGATCGCCCTGAAATTAGCTGCAACTTGGGACGAGACACCGCAGGCGATCGCCGCACAGTTGGCCGAAATTCTCAAACCGCTGTGTTGTCCAGATTTCGCCGTTCAAGTCGCACCGTCAGGAATAATTGAGCTAGAGCTGACTGATGCGGGTTTAGCTTTCTGGTTGCAGCGATTAGCTCAAATTCCCCTCCCTGTTCCAGAATATCGCACTTTATCTCCTGTTATATCCGCCGATCGGCTGTTTCCGATTCAGTACAGCCACGCACGCTGCTGTTCCCTGCTGCGAATGGCCGATCGCGATCGGTTAATTGCGATCGCACAGCCGAATGTCACCACAGCGCCGCAAATTTGGTCGCTGGCGGCCCCAAATCCTATTCCTTGGGTTGACGAGGGCGATCGTCGGCTGCTATTAGTAGCTCCAGCAGAACGCAGTTTAATTTCGGAACTGATCGCAGTGCTAGATGGTTTATCTCCAGTTTTTGAGGCAAATCAACCCGAAAAACCTGTTAATTATTTCAAATTAGCCAATAGTTTGAGCGCAGCATTTCAGACTTTTTACAGCCAGTGCCGAATTTGGGGTGAAGTCAAAACAGAACAGCCAAAACTCGCTCAAGCCCGATTGGGTTTAATATTGGCAACTCAATCTTTGCTGCGGTTTATCCTAGAAGAGCTATTAAATGCCATGGCTCCTATAGAACTTTGATTTGATTGTACGCGATCGGATTTTCGGGTGCTTAAACAGTTGACAGTTGACAGTTGACAGTTGACAGCGAAGTGATAAGAACCGAGATTTAAACTCCGTTCCGATCACAATCTGCCTTGATGAGTAAGGGCTTCAAACCCAGGCTATTCGGTGATTTTTGGAACTAGCACGAAAAACACTGGTTTTTGGCAATAGTGCACCAGAGAAATTGTATTAAACACCATCACAAAATTTTAGAAAAATCAAAAATATAAATCATATCGTTTCGGCTTATATAAGAATAATTTTAACCGCAGAGAACGCAGAGAACACAGAGAGAGAATATAGAGATGACTACAGAGTAATGCAATCGAATTTGATATCACAGAAAATCTATTGGTCTTCAAAGATGACCAGCATATTCACTACCAACAAGACCCCAACCATGTTAAATTGACAGAACTAAGGATCGCAGATTAAATAATTTACACAAAGAAAGTGGGATGGGCGTCCCGCCCGTCCCGGAAAGACCGGATATCCCGCCCATCCCACGAACCATCAAATTATAAGTTATTTAATTCTCATTCCAAGCTCGCTGAGGTCATAAAATCATGAAACGCAGAGAAGCCATTCAATACTTAGCGACAAGTAATGCTGCTTTTTTGAGTACACTATATCTAGGCAAACAACTGGAGAATAGTAACTTGAACGCTGCCGATCGACCTCTCCCAAACTATGATTATATACTTTTATACTGGATGCCGTATGACAACAATTTATCAACCTTGGGCAAACCTATTCTTGAAATGTTACGCAAAGGTGTACAGACTGACAAAGTTTTGGTATTAGTACAATCTGATTTTAGTGGATCGAGGCGATTATCAAGAAATATTATTACCAAAGGTAACATTACAGTTCAATACTTGGAAACAGCAGACAGTAGTAGTGAAAATGTTCTGAATGAATATCTTACTTGGGCTTTGTCACAATTTCAGACCAAACATTGGGTCATTGTATTTTTAGGTCATGGTGGAAGTCTCATGCAAATTAGTCCCGATGAAAATCCCAACTACGGTTCGACTTCAATCACACAACCTAAATGGATGGATTTACAAAAAGTCAGTGAAGTTATATCTAAATTCAATCAAGATATTAATGGTAGATTAGAACTTCTGTTTTTTCAAAACTGCCATCGGGGCAATATTGAAGTACACTATACATTTCAAAATGTCGCCAAGTATACCCTGTCATCTCAAATAATACTGGGAGCACCAAATTACTATTATGAATCATTACTGAACCACCTTAGCTGTCATCCAAATCTTGACGGAGGTCAAATAGCTAAAAAAATTATGGATTTTGAACGTTTGGATATGTATCATAGTTTGACACTGACTAAAAATGATTACTTTCACCAGTTATCAGAGAAACTTAATCCGGCGATCGATTCAATTCTCATGTCCAACACTGATGCGGTCAAAAAGCTCATTCATTCAGCTTTTTTTTCCTCAAAAGTCAAACATACACAATCTGTTATACAAGTATATCATTATAGTGGAGAATCCTTCGTTGACTTGGCTAACTTTATATTAGAAATCACGAAGGTTTCTGGTGCAGACGTAACAGCTTGCAATGTTTTCTTAACTTTTTTCAAATCATTTTTAATTGAGAGATTGCAACAAAATGGTAGATTGCTTAGCTCGACAATTCGAGGTAGGTATCAAAACTTTTCTGGCCTGGGTTTGTTTTTGCCGGCGAGTCGGCAAAAACTGGCAACTTATCATCATCTAAAAATTTATTCTGACTTGAAGCTTGTAAACCTTTTTGATGCGGTTATTTTCGATAATTAGCAAAACCGAGCAATACGAATTTCTAGGTATTTATGCAACAGTAACCGTAGGGTGTGGATACATCGATAATCGTCAATAAAAAGCGATTCGCAGCGGCGCAGCAGAGTAGAAATTGACTCCTTCATCAACTGAATCTCCACCGTCGTTTTGCCCACATCGGTAGGCCCAGCAATCACCATCACAGCCGCCCGTTCCAGCCCCCTGCGTGCAGCAGTTCATCTATTTCTGGAAGCGGGCCGCCACGTACCAGATAAGAACACTCAGGAATCAAGCAGCCACCAATCACTTTGTTGAGACTGGTCACTCCTACAGAAAGACGATTTTGAGACATTTGTTTGTCGATCTTTGGAATATGGGGCTCGTATTCATATTTAATGGTTTGAGGGGCTGTTTTGATTGTTTGTTTACTGGGCGTCTGAGAACCTTCATGAAAAATATTTCGGCAGAAAATTACGTTAGCACACAAGAATTAGAGGGTATTGTCGGCACTTCGGGCATCTGTCTGCGCCAAGATATAGAGGCTTTTTGGCAAGAAAGGGTAGAAAAAGCAGTTGCCCCAGGCAATTCAATAGCCTGTACCGTTTATCCCCATACCCAGAAAGAACTCGCCGCGGTGATTGCTTTGGCCGGGCAAAATCGCTGGCCACTCTTGCCTTGTGGAAGTGGCAGCAAACTCGATTGGGGCGGTTTAGTTAAATTTGACCCGGATCCTCCCCAGCCTAGGGCGGGCAAGGGGGCACCGCCCCTACCAAGGGGAAAGCAAGATGTTGTCAAAGTCCCCCGGGAAGGGGATTTAGGGGGATCTCCTGATGCAGGGGGGATGGTGGCTGTGAGTACGGCACGATTGAATCGCCTGGTAGAACACGCTGTGGGCGATTTAACCGTGACTGCGGAGGCGGGCATGAAGTTTGCGGATTTGCAGGAAATTTTAGGTAAAGCAGGTCAATTTTTGCCGATCGATCCAGCATATCCGCAACAGGCAACTTTGGGCGGGATTGTCGCTACTGCTGATACGGGTTCGCTGCGACACCGCTACCGGGGCGTGCGCGATTTGTTGTTGGGAATTAGCTTTGTGCGATCGGACGGTAAAATTGCTGTAGCCGGAGGTCGAGTTGTGAAAAATGTCGCCGGTTACGACTTAATGAAACTGTTGACCGGTTCCTACGGCACATTGGGCGTCATTTCTCAAGTAACATTCCGAGTTTATCCGCTACCCGAATCGTCGGGAACTGTCATACTGACAGGAGAAACAAATGCTTTAGCTGAAGCTGCTCAAATCTTATTATCTTCTGCTCTGACACCGACAGCCGTTGATTTGCTGTCACCGCAGTTAGTAGAAAAACTCAGTTTGGGTAAAGGTTCCGGATTGGTAGTGAGGTTTCAAAGCATCGCCGAAAGCGTCAAACAACAATCCGCCCGCTTGTTAGAAGTTGGCGAAAAGTTGGGCTTGCAAGGCACTAACTGCGGCGAAAATGACGAGCATCAATTATGGCAAAGATTGCCAGAAACAATCTGGGATTATGGGAATAATTCAGCAATTATTTGTAAAATAGGCATCAGACCGTCGGAAGCTGTCAAGGCAATTAACGATTTGCCGGTACAGGATGCTTTGATTCATGCGGGCAGCGGTTTGGGAGTTTTGCGGTTTGAAACTGCGACAGCCGAAACGCTGTTGCAGGTACGGAGGGCGTGCGAAGCTAAAGGCGGTTTTCTGACGGTTTTGGCTGCGCCAGCCCACATCAAGCAAGGGTTAGATGTTTGGGGCTATACTGGAAGCGCGATCGATCTAATGCGTCGCATCAAGCAAGAGTTTGACCCGGACAATATTTTAAATTGCGATCGTTTGATCTTAAAAGGTTCGTAGTGAGGACTTCAGTCCTTCTTAAATCCCAGGAAAAGAACTAAAATCTTCACTACAAACCAGGAATTTAAGGTTCGTAGTGAGGACTTCAGTCCTTCTTAAATCCCAGGAAAAGGACTAAAGTCCTCACTACAAACCAGGAATTTAAGGTTCGTAGTGAGGACTTCAGTCCTTCTTAAATCCCAGGAAAAGGACTAAAGTCCTCACTACGAACCAAAAGAATTAGGTAATATATGCAAACTTCAGAAACATCTCAAATTCCCAGCGACGATTTCAAACCCGCGAAAGAAAGCAATTTCCTAGCCCAAAATCCCCACTTGCAAACCCTTGAAATCCCAGGTTTCGACGCCAACAATCCGCCAGATCCCAAATTGATCGATACCTGCGTCCACTGCGGCTTTTGCTTGTCAACTTGTCCGAGTTATCGGGTACTCGGCAAAGAAATGGATTCGCCCCGAGGTCGCATTTATTTAATGGATGCAATTAACGAAGGCGACGCACCTTTAAATGAAGCAACTTCGCAGCATTTCGATACTTGTTTGGGTTGTTTGGCCTGTGTGACAACTTGCCCTTCTGGAGTTCAATACGACAAGTTAATTTCCGCAACCCGCCACCAAGTTGCTCGCAATCAGAAACGCACTTTTTCTGACAATGTAATTCGCACTCTAATTTTTAATCTCTTCCCTTATCCTCACAGATTGCGGCCTTTACTTGTACCGCTGTTTGTTTATCAAAAATTAGGACTGCCAAAACTAATTCGCCAAACTGGTTTGCTGAAAAAAGTATTTCCTCGCTTGGCGGCGATGGAATCAATTTTGCCGAAAGTTACTGTCGATTCTTTTCGGGATAATTTACCCGAAATCATTCCCGCACAAGGGGAGAAACGCTATCGAGTTGGGGTGATTTTAGGCTGCGTGCAACGGCTGTTATTCTCGCCTGTGAATGAGGCTACAGTGCGAGTTTTGACGGCTAATGGTTGCGAGGTTGTGATTCCGAAAAGTCAGGGATGCTGTGCTGCTTTACCGGAACACCAAGGACAAGCAGAACAGGCTAAAGCTTTGGCGAGACAAATGATTGACAGCTTTGAAAATACGGGCGTTGATTTTGTGATTATCAATGCTGCGGGGTGCGGACATACTTTGAAAGAATACGGTCACATTTTAGCTGATGACCCGGATTATCGGGAGAAAGCTGAGAATTTTGCTGCTAATGTGAAGGACGTGCAAGAGTTTTTGGCAAGTGCGGGAATGACGGCAAAACTCAATCCTTTGACTGAGGGAGATTTGACAATCGTTTATCAGGATGCTTGTCATTTGTTGCACGGACAAAAGATTAGTTTGCAGCCGCGTCAGTTGTTGCAACAAATCCCTGGGGTGAAGTTGAAAGAACCTGTGGATGCGGCTTTGTGCTGCGGGAGTGCGGGGGTTTACAATATGCTTCAGCCGGATGTGGCTGATGAGTTAGGCGTGCAAAAGGTGGAGAATTTGCTGAATACTGGGGCGGAGTTAATTGCTTCTTCTAATCCTGGTTGTTCTTTGCAAATTAAGAAGCATTTGGAGTTGCAGGGGAAGGCTGTTACTTTGATGCACCCGATCGAGCTTTTGGATTATTCTATTCGCGGGCTTAGGTTGCAGAGGAAGTAGTTTGCTGGGGCGGGCGGTGTCCGCTATAGATATCAACTTAAGCTCAAACCTAGTGCCAGACTGCTGTCTAAGAATTACGATCTCGCTCTCGTGGCGTCGCCGGAGAGCGAGAATCAGCCAAAAGCAAGATTTATCAAGAGTTTGAGGTGATTTTTGATACCAATGCGCCGTATCGTGTCCCTAGCCGACACCTGTACCTGACTCACTTGAAAAGCGCTGTCATCGTAGAAATTTGTTAACCTAGTTTATTAAGAATCTCCATCCGTCTTTCCAATAGAGGTAAATTAATGGCAGAAATAGTAATTGACTTGGGCGAAGATGGTGAAATTCTGATTGATACGGCAGATAGTAACGGTTTAATTCAAGGAGATGAAGCGACAGAAAAGACAGGTTTCCGCGATACTTTACGCCAAACTGGTGAACAAGTAAAGGTAAATGCTCGTAAAGTGCTGAAACTTCCGCTTACCGGACTGGCAAAGGTTTTGATGGCTTCCCTACCAGAACCGTCGCCAAGCGATCGCTACGAACTTGAGCAGTTTTCAGTAGAATTTAATTTGGGCATCAAGACTGAAGCAGGTACTAACGTTGGTGCTGTAGCCAAGATTATGCCAGAGGGAGCATTAAAGTGTACATACACTTGGAAGCGCAAGCCTAATCCTGCAACTCCATCTTCTACAAGTCAAACTCCATAGCATTTTTACCCACCCTGTCTGATTGGGTGGGCTGCTTGATGGATATATAAATTCTCCATAGCTGACAATACAGTAGGGACACAACCATGCTCGTCTCTAAATCCGTGTATCTGTCTAGCACTACACCCCTGAATCGCTATAAGCTATGAGCAGAGATCAATTCAGCAGCAGAGCGCCATGCCAAAGCCCGACTTCAAACGAATTGAGCAGTACATCAAGAATGCCACCCTCAAAATTTTTGTCAACGGCGAATTTATAGGGACTGGTTTTTTCATTACCCGCGACGGCTATGTTTTGACTGCTTACCACTGCGTTGGTGCTGGGACAGGTAGCATTACACTGGAAAGTCCTTACGATGGTAAGTTCCCAGCCCAATTAGATCCTGACAAATCCCTCGCCCAATACGATTTAGCCATTCTCAAAGCCAACCATCAGCCAAGTCACTATTTACCATTGGGATATGCAGCCGAGAAAAATACCGGTGATGAAGTGGTAACAATTGGCTATCCAGCCAGTAATTTGTCTTACAACCAGGAGGTTGGCGTTTATAAGGGACATATTTCTAGATGGCGTAAAGATGAATGTGTTGAGTTGTCAGAAGCTATTAAGGGCAAAGGACATAGCGGAGGTTCTGTTTATCACTATCCCAGCAGGCGAGTTGTTGGTGTGGTTACTGACCGATACTATGATCGTGTGATGGCTAATTCAGGTGTAGCTACACGTCTCGATAAGCTGTTTGACAAATGGCTGGAGTTATCCGAAATTAACCAAGCCGCAGTTCAAATATGGGATAAAAGATTACAAACTTTCCAGACTAGCGAACTCAAACACCGCATCTTTTTTGCGATGTTACCAGATGACAGCAACTATTATTCATTGCTGAATACCCTCCGCGAGGTTGTCGAAGATCGCTGGGGATGCCAATTAATGACGGCAAAAGATAGGCAGTATGGCGACAGCACCCTGGAAAATATCCGCTGCCACATGGAACAAGCCCATGCCTTTATTGCTGACATTAGTTCGGCTGACCCTGAAGTGATGTTTGTACTGGGTGCAGTTCAATTCTATTTGAGTCATTTTCCGTCTATTTTGTTAGCTCAAGGTCAGCCGAACTTACCGAAAAGTTTACAAGGGCGGATGGTTATTTATTATGCTGGCGAAACTGCTGACTTAGCAAACTATCTTGATAGCGAATTAACGCGAATTGAAGTAATCAAGCAAATGCTCAACGATCCTGAACGGGAGCATTTTCTCTCTATTAGTAAATTGCAAACCATGATGCGCTTCTCTTTACCGGAAAAAACATGGCAGCTTCTGCAAGAACGTTATCCCACAAAAGAATCGTGGCAACAGGCAAGTGTAAATACTTTGGAATCTCTGCTAGGTAAAGACGCTGACTTTGCCAGCATTATCCTGAAGTGTATCGGGCAGGCAATACCATGATGACTCCCTACGAAAAACTTGGCGATCTGGTAGATCGACATCCCTCAAATCTAGATCGAGTAGGTCATCGAGCAATATTATTGATTTTGCCTAATTTTGACAAAAGCACAAGCAGAGTAATAGGTGCAACGGCTACAGATGCTTACCTTAACATAGAAAATTACTCTTTGCTAATATCGGCTTTACGTGAAGTAATAGAGGAACAATGGGAATGCCAGCTTTTATTGGAATCTGATAAATACTTCAGTAATATCAAGGCTGAAAACATTCGGATGCACTTAGAACAAGCTGATGCTTATATAGCAGAGGTAACAGACGCTGACCCGGATGTAATGTACCTCCTTGGAGCAGCAAATTTTTTTCAAAGTCATTGTCCTTGCATCATCTTAACTCAAACACAAAACACCTTGCCCCGAAGTTTGTTAGGTCGTCAATTCATTTCGTATGAATGTTCTTATCAACAAGAGTTGGTGCACTATCTAGAAGAAGAACTCTCCAAAAATATTCATTTTATACAAACTGCTAAAACATCTGTCCGCGAACATTTTATTTCAATTTCAAGGCTACAAAAAATTGTCCCTTTACAGTTTAACTCTAAAACTTGGCGAGAACTACAAAACACTTACCCAACTAGAGAGGCATGGCAAAATGCTACGGTGAATAAAGTGGCTTCTATTGTCGATCAACACATGGATATTGCAGAGATAATTCTCAAACGTATACATCAATGGCTGGAAATGTAAGCAAATAGAAAAAATATAACTATGACGACTCGCTACCAAAATATTTACGATGAGGCTGGTGAACTATACAGAAAAAACCGCTGCTACGACGCGGCTGTACTTTTCCAGCAAGCCCGCCAAATTGCTAAGGAGTACAGCTTAAGTCAAGAAGCAGCAACAGCAGGGGTGTGGGCAGCTATTAGTTGGCATGATGCCTCTCATCCCTTGAAAGCCTATAGTCTGCTAATCGATATTTTAAGCACTGCTGATACTGAACTAGATATTATAGACAGATGGCGTGCAAGAAAACGAGTTTTTTGCATTTCTAAATGCTACTCGCCAGAATTGGATAAACTAGAACGCAATCTAGAAAAACTGCGCCTGTTTCAGCAAGAATATCCCGAATTACCAATAGCCGATATTCATCAAGATACAGGTGCTTTACTCGCATCACAAGGCAAGTGGCAGGAGGCCTTAGCAGAATATGAACTCGCTTGGAGTGAATATAATGACTGTGGTTATGTTAAATTCTCGAAAGCCTCACTCGCTGGGTTCTGCAATCTTCGATTAGGAAAGCCCGACTCTGCCCAAAGGTGGTGCGATATCTTGGGCGAAACAGAGACAGACTGGCCCAGTAGCCGAATTGCTTGGTATAATCTACAAGGTAATCTTGCCCTTTATCAAGAAAACTGGGATCAAGCAGAGCAACACGCCATCCAAGCAGAAAAGAAAGCCGATCTAGTTCAGGAATATGAGTTTGCAATTCCCGCGCTTGACCTTCGGGTAAGAACCCTACTCCTCCAGCCCGATTTAGGCGACCCCGCTGACACTAACCATCCCGCCCGTTTTCGTTTGAGACAGCGTTTTTCCGGAAAAATTGACGTATATAATAAGTACAATCAAGCCTTATTATTGGCAGATTATCGACTCGCTAGTATTCGCTACTCGGCAGGAGTTCTCCCCGTTGATGATTATTGGTATCGCCAACCCCAACAAGTTCCTAGTTACTGGTCATCCGGTTTTCAGGAGGCAGATTTTCAACTGAGAAAACAGTTAGCTCGTCGAGGCATAAACCGGGCTATGGTTCAGGCAAAATATTTAGATAATTGTTTCCGATGTACTTGGAGACAAGCGGAAGTACAGCAACGTTTTGAACGATTGAAAGAGCTAGTGCCAACAGTCAACTAATTAACCTAAACACGAGGATTATTATGCTAGAAATGAAGTTTGACTTTGACGGCTTAATTCAACTATTAGCTTGCAACTTGTATAGCGAAAAGCGAGTTTTTATTAGAGAATTAATTCAAAATGCTCATGATGCTATCATGCGCCGTCGTGCCAAAGAAGGTGATGCTTTTGTTGGCAAAATCAGCATTGAAACTCGTCCCGATGAATTGCGATTTGTACTCCGAGATACGGGAATAGGCATGAATAAAAATGACCTAATTGAGTATTTATCAACAGTTGGGAAAGGAGCAACTAGAATCGCCAGAAAAGAACAGGACATAGAAGGCTTAATTGGCTTATTTGGCATCGGTTTTTTGTCGGCGTTTGTGGTAGCTAGTCGAGTAGAAGTCCGCACCCGTCGCTTAGGTGAACAAGAAGGGTGGGTGTGGCAAAACTCTGGTAATAAAGATTACACCATCGATCCCTGCGAAGTCAGTGAACCAGGGACAACGGTAACAGTTTTTCTCAAAGGCGAAGAAGAAAAAGGAGTTATCCATAAAGAAAAAGTACAAAAAGTCATTCGCGACTATACTGATTTTTTAAAAGTACCGATTCACCTTAATGGCAGTTCAGAACCGATCAACGTCATGCGGATGCCTTGGGAACAGGAAGGCAGAAGTCGCCAAGAAATATCGCTAGATACACGCATTTATCTCGAAAAAACTATGCGCGATAGCGTATTAGAGGCTATCCCTGTGCAACTGCCTGAGTTAAATACATCAGGGGTTTTGTATATCACGCGATCCCGTACTTTTCAGCGACAGTTACCTCGTGCTGTACGCTTGTTTGTTAATCGGATGTTTATCTGCGAGAAGGAAACAGATTTATTACCTGAATGGGCACAATTTATTAATGGAGTAATCTGTTCGGGAGATCAAACCTTAACCCTGACAGCCGCCCGTGACAATTTTATTCGCGACGAGAATCTTCAGCTTTTGCAAGATGCTTTAGGCAATTTAGTGGTTAAACATCTTGAAGAACTTTCTCAAAGCAATCCTAAGCGATTCTCAGAAATTCTCCGCTTCCACGACCTCAGTATTAAAGCAGCCTGTTGGTATCATGATGAATTTTTTGATAAATTTGCCGATTTACTACAATGGCGCACCAACAAAGGTGAACCTACTACTACTTATACAGGTGAATTTACCCACCAGTGGCGTACTTTATCGCAAGTTTTAGAGGAACTTCCCCACCCAGAAGGCAAATCTCAACCTTTGCCTTATTTCAGCGACACTAACGCAGCCAATCAATATTTCCAAATGGCTGATGCTGCTAAAACCTTAGTCGTCGATGCTAGTTATCCTTTTGAACAAAATCTGATTAAAGAGTATGAGAAACGTGCTAAAGGCAAGATTAAGCTAGTAGCAGTTGACCGCGAAGAAGATCCGAATGTCTTTCAGGAACTTCACGAGCAAGCTGATGTCAAACTGAAACGATTAGCCGAACATATGTCTCAAGTGATTCGTCCAGGCGGTACGGGACGCATTCGGGTAGAGGCACGTTACTTTGAACCCACAGAATTAACAGCCATGATTCGGTCTACTGAAGAGAGTACAGGTGGAATGAAAGCCCGCGAACTCTTAAGCGATCCTAATACGCCAGAAGATTTGCGCGAAATGGCTCAAGAAATGATGCGAATGTCCCATAATTCTGCTTTACGGTTAATTCTCAATGCTGGAAATCCAATGGTACGGCTGTTAGCTAAACAAAGCTTTGACAACCCTAATGTGTTAGATATTATGCTTGGTATCTATAACAGTTCTATTCTCTATAACCAAGAGTTAATGACTCCACAAAATGCTCGCATATTTTACGATGATTTTCAAAAGCTGCTGCGGCGCGACCTTGATTACATCATTGAAAAAGCAGATTTACAGCGTCAAGCTGAGGATTTAGAAAAACAGCGTCAAGCCATGCAAAAAAATCAGAAAGAAGGCAAAAAGCCCAAGCATCTTATTTTCTTTTTAATGACTCCATTAGAAAATACATATCAACCATTTATTGAAACAGTACGAGAAGTCATTGAAAACCATTTCGGCTGCCAGCTATTTGTAGCTAGTGACAAACAGTATGAAGACACTGTAATTGAGAATGTCCGCTATCACATGGATCAAGCCCATTCTTTTATTGCTGAAGTCACTGATGCCAATCCGAATGTGATGTTTGAATTAGGGGCGGCTCGCTTTGATTTGCGCGAACGTCCAATTGTCTTAATGCGTAAGAATAACAACCAATATCTGCCTGTCGATCTCCAAGGACGTATCTATGTCGATTACGGTGAAAAAGAAGGTCAAGAATTAGCAGAATATTTGGAGACGCAATTACGTGCAGATGAACGGATTAAACCTCTGCTTAATAAAACAGGACGGGAACGGTATATTTCACCAAAATTCTTGAAAGCAGTCACTAAAATGCAATATCTAGAAGATAAAATTTGGCAAATTTTAGCCGAACAGTATCCCACAAAAGAAGCATGGCAAACAGCATCTTTAGACCGCGTTAAAGAAATTTTGGGCGAAAATGATGATTTAGCTGAGCCAGTGCTTAATCGGATCAAACAGGGAATTTCTGGGATGAGTAGTTAGCTGAAAAAGTATTTTATCGCTTGTGGCTATGGCCTCAATTCTGCCGAAGGTAACTGTCGATGCTTGCCGGTGCCGGGATAATTTACCCGAAGTCATTCCGGCAACAGGGAAGAAACGCTGAGGAATAGAATAAAGAGTCAGATGAATGGGCTATTTATTCAGAAGTATCGCACTTCTCACCCTTCCCAAACTGCTAAAATTAAATTCAACAGTCTTTCACCCCGCACAACTGTTATGGTAACTCAAATCCCATCCCCTACTCAGGAAGCAGTTGTTTACCCCGACAGCGACGGTAAACCAATGGCAAATAATACTGACCAATTTCGGTGGATTCTCGTCATCGAACAAAATTTAGAATGGATGTATGCTGATGACGAGAATGTGTTCGTAGCTGGTGATTTGTTTTGGTATCCAATCGAGGGAAGATCCAATATTGTTAATGCGCCCGACGTGATGGTTGCGTTCGGCATACCTAAAGGGAGACGCAGTTCTTACCAACAGTGGAATGAGTCAGGAATTGCACCGCAAGTTGTGTTTGAAATTCTTTCTCCTAGCAATACGCAGGATGAAATGGATAAGAAGTTGCTATTTTACGATCGCCACGGAGTTGAAGAATATTATATCTACAATCCTACCAACAACCAACTGCGAGGGTGGCTGCGGGGACAAGATGGCTTAGATGCGATCGCATCTATGGAAAATTACGTGAGTCCTCGATTGGCAATTCGCTTTGATTTATCCGGCGATGAATTGCAAATTTATCGACCTGATGGCACTAGATTTTTCTCCTACGTTGAGATTTGTCAACGCCTAGAACAAGCCGAACAGCGGGCAGAACTTGCAGAAACCACTTTAGCAGAGGAACATCAGCGGGCAGAACTTGCAGAAACCACTTTAGCAGAGGAACGGCGACGATCGCAACTTTTGGCGGAACGGCTGCGAGAAATGGGCATTAACCCAGATGAATTAAGTTAGACAGACTGCGATCGATCGGCATTGACCCGGAACAATTTTAAACTGGATTGGGGAAAAGATCGATCGCACTTTTCAAATTGAGCAAAAGTGCGATCGGGAACCACGACAACTGTCAACTGTCAACTGTCAACTGTCAACTGTCAACTGTCAACTGTCAACTGTCAACTGTCAACTGTCAACTGTCAACTGTCAACTGTCAACTGTCAACTGTCAACTGTCAACTGTCAACTGTCAACTGTC
>NZ_JAHRFA010000081.1:0-17935 GCF_020883045.1 Microcoleus sp. CAWBG58
AATGCAGGTAATTGGTGCGCTTATGAGGAAGTTGGTGCATTTGGCTTTTGGGATTTTAAAGTCCCAAAAGCCTTTCGATCCAACTTATTTACTTGCTACCCCTTGACAGATCGAGACAGTATCTACGAGATTTTGGTTTTGGATGGGTGGCGAGAAACCCGGTTTTTGCAAAGATATTCGATGGGAGGCGAAGATATTGGAAAAAATGTTCTATTTTAGCATTATTTTACGATATTTTGTAGGGGCGGGTTCACCAACCATATATAACAATTATCAATCATCTAAATAAACCCGCCCCCACACCACCGATAACCCACGTCAACCTAAAACTTGCATCACATCGCCAGAATGTAAATGATGATTGTTGGTTGGGTGGGGGCGGGTTTTTGAGATTGTTTATTTGGTGGCAATTATTGTTGGTGAACCCGCCCCTACGAGATTTTGGTTTTGGATGGGTGGCGAGAAACCGGGTTTTTACGAAGATATTCGATGGGAGGCGAAGATATCGGAAAGAACCCGGTTTCTGAGATTGTTAAAGCAGCCTCACTTTAGGAATTACCCAGCTTCTTTTGAATCATTGCCCAATATTCAGGGAAAGCCTCACGGGTATATACTGTTGATGCTGCCTCATAAAACGATCGCGCCTTTGCCAAATTTTCATCCCGTGAACCGTTGATTCTGTCATTATGGGCATTACCTAGGTTATATTGAATCATTGCCCAATCTTCGGGAAACTGTTCGGGGGTACGAACAGTTAAAGCAGCCTCAAAAAATGCGATCGCGCGATCGATATTTTCATCCCGCGAACCGTTGATTCTGTTAGCGTAAGCAGCAGCTAGGTTATTTTGAGCCATTGCCCAATCTTCCGGGAAAGCCTCAAGGGTGTAGACTGTTAAAGCAGAGCCATAAAGGGCGATCGCCATTTCCACATTTTCAGCCCGCGAACCCTTGATTCTGGTAATATAGGCAGCAGCTAAGTTGTTTTGAGTTTGAGCAAACTTTTCGCTTCCCGGTTGCCGATTATTTAAAACAAGTTGATAAGCGGCAATGGCAATTTCAATATTATTCGCCCTATTCCCACCGGAAAAATTACTAATATTAATGGTCAAGTCTTCAACGAGGCTAACAATTGAATCAATAGTTTGGGCATTTTCCCCACCAACTAACCTCTCCATTACTTGCTCTAAAATCTCCGAAAAACGAGCATTGAGGAGATGTTTTCGTTCGGCTAGCATCGGGTAAATTACTGCTGCATTGCTATTGCTACCATCTTCGGCTTGCAATAATTCTAGAATAAAGTTTGCATACTCTTGGGGATTTTCACCTGCGGAGTTATCGCCATCGTTGATATCGATTAATTGTGCTAACTGGTCGATTAGATTTCGCAGGAAATTAGCGCCGTTTTGTCCTCCTTGCTGTGCCATTTTTTCGGCTACCAACTCGCAGGTTTCCAGAAATTCGACATCCAACAATTCTAAGTTATCTTGTAATATCTGGGGTTCTTCGCCGTTGGGGCAATTCAGCAGGGTGTGAATTAGTTCTAGGTAGGCTTGGGCGCGGCTTTCTTCCATTGTTGGGGAGTTGTGAATAATATCGGGTTTATTTTATCATGGTTGGGGGTTTGGGAGCGAGAAAGGTTTCTTGAATTGTCGGTGGGTGGCCAGAAACCGGGTTTTTGCGAGGATATTTGATGGAAGGCGAAGATATCGGTAAAAACCAGGTTTCTTAGATTGTCGGTGGGTGGCCAGAAACCGGGTTTTTACGAGAATATTTGATGGGAGGCGAAGATATGGGTAAAAACCAGGTTTCTTAGATTGTCGGTGGGTGGCCAGAAGTTTCCAACCGCCGGGTTTCTAACCGCCTAATCTTCAACCGCCGGGTTTTCTAATTCCTACACAATGCTACCTTGGGCATTAATCTATCTAAGATTTGTGCGATCGCAATTACCGTCCAATCAATATCAGCTTCAGTGGTTTCGCGTCCCAGTGTCAAGCGAATTCCACCAACCGCGCCGATGGAGTCATATCCCATTGCCAATAATATCGGACTGGGTGTTAGTTTGCCGCTGCTGCAAGCCGCACCGGAACTAATACCAATTCCGGCTAAATTTAGCTGTCTCACGATAGTTTTACCTGTAATTCTCTCTGTATCTCTCTTTTGGTAAGGGCGACAGGATGGGGAGACAATACAAAAACTGGTGTGGTGCGGCAGTCGGTAATATCGATCGCCCGTTGGGACTAAACTGGGTATGTCAGCTAATCCGTCAAAAAGTCGATCGCGCAATCCAATCAATCTCGGCGTTTCCACATCCATTTCCTGCACAGCCAACTCCGCCGCCACTCCAAAACCGACGATAGCGGGCAGTGCTTGCGTCCCAGAACGCAGTTTCAACTCTTGTCCGCCCCCCCCGAACATTGGCACCAATTCTAGTCCTGGACGCACGTACAGCGCCCCTGCACCTTGCGGCCCATAAAGTTTGTGACTCGAAAGCGAAAGCAAGTCTACGGGCAGTTTTTGCACGTCAATCGGCAATTTACCGGCAACTTGAACTGCATCGGTATGGAATAGGATATTGCGATCGCGCGCAATTTGCGATAATGCTTCTATGGGTTGCAGTGTACCAACTTCGCTTTGTCCGTAGATGATGGAAATTAGCACCGTGTGCGATCGCAGCGATGCTTGCAAATCCAAAGGATGAATTCGCCCATATTTATCTACTGGTAATCGCGTTACTTCCCATCCCAATTGTTCGAGTTGTCGCACCGGTTCTGATACCGCAGAATGTTCAACACTAGAAATAATGATATGCTGCGGCTTCGTATAAAGACGCGCAACTCCCATAATTGCTAAATTATCCGCTTCAGTGCCGCCCGAAGTAAAAATCATCGATTCCGGTAGCGCGTTAATCAGCCCAGCAACTTGCATTCTGGCTAATTCCAAAGCAGTCGCCGCCCTTTGTCCCCACTCGTGCAAGCTAGAAGGATTTCCCCACTGTTGAGTTAGGGCTTTTTGCATAGCATCAATTGCTTCTGGGCGTGTCGGCGTTGTAGCGCTATAGTCGAGGTAAATTTGCATTGGTTTAATTAAATGACGAACTAATAATGAATGATTGACTACCTAATGAATCAGGCACTTATCCTAAAGGCATAAATGATTATTGACTTATGATATCAAATCCGCTTTTCATCGTCCTGTATTCATCTCTCTTATCTCCCTCTGTGTTCTCTGTGTTCTCTGCGGTTAAATCATTCCGATGCAACCAAAAACGATATGACTCATGATTCTTAAATTATGACCGATCGCAACGGCCAATTGCCAACTAATAACTGCAAACTGACTAATGACTTCCTGGTTGGCAGACATTTCCTAAAGGCATAAATGATTATTGACTTATGATATCAAATCCGCTCTTCATTGTCCTGTATTCATCTCTCTTATCTCCCTCTGTGTTCTCTGTGTTCTCTGCGGTTAAATCATTCCGATGCAACCGGAAACGATATGACTCATGATTCTTAAATTATGACTGATAACAACTGTCAACTGTCAACTGTCAACTGTCAACTGTCAACTGACTAATGACTCCCAGGTTTGCATACATTGTAGTCTTCGTGGGACAAGACTTTTTGGGGAATTAAGAAAGTGCCGCAATCTTCACAAAGCATTCTGTAGTTGCGGGTTACAGGAATACTCACAATCCAGCGGTTGTGACGCAGGCGTTTGCCGCCAAAATCTCTGTAATTCTTATTTTCGCTCAAAGCTGCTATAATAGCGCGAGCTTTAGTAACTACATGATCCGGCAGACCTCTGAGATCGATGAGATCTCTAGCAAATGATGCTTCCTTCTCTTGTTTTTGGGTTTGTTTTTCGGCCAGCAGTTCAACTGATTGCTGTTGCGCTATCAACTCTTGCGTGCAGCGATGGCACGCTTTACCATATCCCCTGTGACCACAATCAAAAATTGTTTTTCTTTTACCCATAAAGCATCAGTATCGGGTTTGACCCACGCCCCTGAATGCTGCTACCCTACCAGTGATGCTTCCGGCATCGAGGCAGTTCTACAAGACGCAAAATCTAATCCCTGTCATAAATTTAATAGTTTTAACTTTCCTCGATCCAATATCTTTCCACTCTGAATAGACTGATGACCTCAATAAAATTTTAAATTTTGTGAATGTACTTTATTATAATTTACCAGGTTTGTGTTGTGTTGGAATGCTAGCGATCGCCCTAGCGGCTTGCGGACAAGCAAAGCAGGACGTGCAGAATTTACCTCCCACTCTCGCTCCGCTGCCTCAAGACCCCTTGTTGCAAGTATACTTCAATCAGTCACTCACTTCGAGTTATACAGAGCCCTACCGCGCACAAACTAGACCTGGAGACGATTTAGAAAAGTTAATCGCCGAGGCTGTAGCAAGTGCCGAATCGACCGTAGATGTAGCGGTTCAGGAGTTTCGGTTACCCGGTATTGCGCGAAGGTTAGCCGATCGCGCGCGCACTGGAATTAAAGTCAGATTAATTGTCGAACATCTGTACAATCGCCCTTGGAGCGATTATACAACCCAGGAGTTGGCAAAGTTACCGGAACGAGAGCGCGATCGCTACAGCGAATTTCTGCAACTCGCCGATATCAATAAAGACGGTAAATTGAGTGCCGAGGAAATCAAGCAAAACGATGCTTTGGTAATTGTCCGGGATGCGGGGATTCCTGTCATTGACGATACTGCTGACGGAAGTAAAGGCAGCGGTTTGATGCACCACAAATTTGTAGTAATTGACGGCAAAAAAGTCATCGTCACTTCGGCTAATTTTACCACCAGCGATATCCACGGAGATTTCAAGACAGCAGCAAGTCGCGGCAATGCCAACAATCTGCTAAAAATAGACAGCCCTCAATTAGCGCAAATCTTTACTCAAGAATTTAACATCATGTGGGGCGACGGGCCCGGTGGTAAACCGGATAGCAAATTTGGCATCAAAAAGCCGTTTCGTCAAGTGCAAAAAGTGAGAGTTGGCAATGCAAATATTGCCGTGCAATTTTCACCAACAAGTGCGACTTTACCTTGGGAACAAAGCGTTAACAGTTTGATAAATCGCACTTTAGCAAAGGCAAAAAAATCTGTTAATTTGGCACTGTTTGTATTTTCGGCGCAGCGGTTGTCAAATACTCTAGAACTTGAATCTAGGCGCGGTGTAGCGGTGCGAGCTTTGATTGACTCAAATTTCATTTATCGCCCTTACAGCGAAGGTTTAGACATGATGGGGGCGACTTTTATGCAAGATTGCAGCTTAGAATCTGACAATCGCCCGTGGAGAAAGCCGTTGACGACAGTGGGAGTGCCGCAGTTACCAATGGGCGATCGCCTGCACCACAAATTCGGCATTATAGATGGAAATACCGTGCTTACAGGCTCTCACAACTGGACTGAGGCTGCAAATCACGGGAATGATGAGACATTATTGGCGATCGACAGCCCGACAGTTGGGGCCCATTTTGAGCGGGAGTTCGATCGGCTTTACAAAGGTGCAATCTTGGGAATTCCCGCCCGAATCAAACAGAAAATTGACGCCAAGCAAAAAGAGTGTAAATCAGTACAAGCAGCATCCAAATCTGCGAATACTCAACCCCAAATTGTTGCCCCTAAAAAGTTAATTAATTTGAATAGCGCGACTCAGGAAGAATTAGAAACTTTGCCAGGAGTTGGCCCCAAGTTAGCCGAGAAAATTATTGCAGCGCGGGAAAAGAACCCTTTTAAGTCTTGGGAGGATGTCGAAAAGTTGCCAGGAGTCACAAACAAGACAGTAGACAAGTGGCGCGATCGAGTAAAATTTTAAAGTAGGGTGCGTCAGTTACAGTAATCTAATTAATCATCTATAAACTCCGAGCTGACGCACCATAATACAATACGGTTTACTTAAAATGTTCATTGCTAGGAACGCTCTTCTTTCGCGATCTTTTATGAAAGCAATCTCCGTATCTATTTTTGATAGCGGTTTACCCCCAGGGCTGTCTTAAGTAAACGGTATTGCACCATAATACTTCATTCATTTGTGTCGAGACTAAGCAGGAAGGACTAAAGTCCTCACTACAAACCTATTTTATCGATCTTGACAATAGATAGGCTTTCTAGTTAAACTTGCATTCAAATAAAATGCGTTATTGATTTGTGTCGAGATTGAGGAGGAAGGACTAAAGTCCTCACTACAAACCTATTTTATCTATTTTGACAACAGATAGGCTTTCTCGTTAAACTTGCATTCAAATAAAATGCGCTTTTTTCACATTGGAGATATAAAAAGATGAAACGCCACAGCTATTTTACTGGCCAGCAACCAAAGAAATTATTAGCTATTTTCATTGGTACAATTTTTGTGACGCTAGCAGCTTTCACAGTCAGCGCCCAGCAGACTAGCGAAGCACAATTTCGAGTAAAAAACGAAAACAGTTTTAATATTAACCTGATTCAATTTAAGCGCGTTGAATACGTAGGCCAGTGTCCCGGGAGTGGCATCTCCCCTGATTCGCAAAGCGCTCGATTTGTTTCCAGCAAGACTCCCCCCGGCCCTAACAGAAGAGTGCTGATTAAAAATGTAACCGATGGCATGGAAACTAACCCCTATCCTTACACGGATAGAAGTTATGACAAAGGTGAGTCTTCCGAAAGTTTTGGATTTAAGTTAGCAAACAGTCACAAAACAAGAACTTTTTCGGTTTTAGAGGGCGAAAATAAATTTGCCTATGAAATCAAAGAAAATAACCAAGTTATAGAACAGGGTGCGCTTACCGCTCAAGTTTCTGTACAAAATTTAGGTACTTTTCCCCGCCAGCAAATTTGTGAGAACAAAGTCACCTCACAATGTCAGGATGCTTCTGATTGTCGCGAGAGGAGGCGCAAAGGAAAAAGTTGCAGAATAGAGTGTGTTACTGTTCAAGAGTGTCGCTGTCCGTAGTAATTCCTGCCGGTTCGTAGTAAGGACTTCAGTCCTTTCTTCCCGAGGTTCGTAGTAAGGACTTCAGTCCTTTCTTCCCGAGGTTCGTAGTAAGGACTTCAGTCCTTTCTTCCCGAGGTTCGTAGTAAGGACTTCAGTCCTTTATTCCCGAGGTTCGTAGTAAGGACTTCAGTCCTTTATTCCCGAGGTTCGTAGTAAGGACTTCAGTCCTTTATTCCCGAGGTTCGTAGTAAGGACTTCAGTCCTTTCTTTAGCCAATTAGCAGCAAAGACTAAAGTCCTGACTAGCAACCTATTTTATTAGGACTAAAGTCCTCACTACCAACCTGGTTCAAGTAACAGGGTGAAAGTAAAATGCTGCGCCCAACACGGTATATGTTGCTAAAAGCAGCACTCCTTCCAGCCAATTCGATCGCCCGTCGAGACTAATTAGATTAGCGATTGTCACGGCTATTGCAACTCCAACCACTTCAAACGGACTAAAGTTTAAATCCATCGGCTGATGAATCACCATACCGATAATCACCAACACCGGCGCAACCAGCAAAGCAACTAGCAAACTCGAACCCATCGCCACGGAAACTGACAAATCCATATTATTTTTCATCGCCACTCCCACCGCCGTTACGTATTCCGCCGCACCGCCCACAATCGGCAACAAAATTACACCTGTAAACAGCGGTGTCAATCCCAATCCTTTGGTAGTTTCTTCGACAACGCCCACGAAAATTTCTGATTCAAAAGCAACGGCAACAGTTGAGACGACTAGCACGCCCAGCCACAGCCACAAATTCGGTTTGTGTGCAGTTGATTCATCGGCATTTTCAGAACCTTCTAACTCCAGTATGCCGACATCGTAAAGATAGCTGTGAGTTTTTAAGGAAAATAGCAGCGTTAGTGCGTAAACTGCAATTAGGACGATCGCAGTTATCAACGAAAGATTCTGAATGGCTGAGGGTTCCACTCCATTCGACGTGTAAATTACCATCGTCGGCAGCAGAATCGCAATCACTGCTAGAGTCATGGTGGAACCGTTCACCCGCGCGATAATTGGCTTAAATTCTTGTTCTTTGTAGCGGATTCCCCCTAGCAGCATGGAAAATCCCATAACCAAGAGCAAGTTGCTGATAATTGTGCCGGTGATGCTGGCTTTCACAATGTCAATTAAACCGGCTTTTAGGGCAACTATGGCAATAATTAATTCCGTAGCATTCCCGAAGACTGCATTTAATAAGCCGCCGATAGATGGCCCTGTGACGATCGCCACTTCTTCTGTTGCTGTGCTCAACCAAATCGCCAGAGGTATAATGCCTAGGGCGGATGTGATGAAAACTACCAGGGAACCCCAGTGCAAATATTCGGCCGCGATGGAAATGGGGATGAAAATTAACAGGGCTATGGAAAGAATTTTTTTGATTGACATAGGGATTCGGATGGTGTATTGAAGGTGAGTTCGAGTTGCCAGGGCGATCGCCAAATTGATTTTATATCAATACGCTTGGGATAAGAAGACCGGGCTGTTTCAAGCGCCGTGTTATCGGAGAAACAGTGCACCATCATTCCGAATGCTTAAAGATCTTTTATCCAAACCTAAATCATTTGTCTCGTCTAATCTTACTTCTACTGTGCCTTCACCAACCGGTTTTAAACTCGCTTTCAAGAATGCGCCGTCTAGTCGCCTAAATACAATGGATGCAGGTAGTGTCAATGCTTGCAGCGCGACTGTTGAATTTTCGGCTAAGGTGCGGCGGTTAGTTTGTCCAACTACTTGATAAAATAGTCGATCGCTGGTTTTATTCGTTAATCTCACATTAGCTTTGCCATTAACGGGAACCATCTTGCCGTCTGGAACTCTTTCTGGTTCGTTAGCTTGGGCAATTTCCCTCGCAAAACTCGCATTGTCACCCAAAGGTAAAAAGCTGTTGCCTGCTAGGGCTAAGGTGACAGCCAGCAGGCTTGCTAGACTGGTTTTGTCGATCGCTAGTTTGCACATTTTTTGATTGACTTTTGATCTAAAAATTCTAACAAGCAATTTTACCTGATGCTGCTCTCTTCTGGCAAGTCGCCTCAGAAATCAATCCGAGCTTTTCATAGCTGACGCCTTGATTGTGAAAAATAAAATTGAATATCATACAAATTTATATAAATATAAAAAAATATATTTTTCCTCATTCTAAAAATTAGGTACGTTGTTGGGCTTTAGCCCTTCTTAGATTTATTACTTAGCAAGTTACGCCCCTAAAAACTGCATTTACGAATTATGTCTCATCTACCTGATAAAAAAGATAATACAAATGATATAGCAGAAAGAAGAATGAAAAAGACAGAATGAACAAAGCAGATGGCACATTAAAAAAGGTACGTTTTTAGAAAAAGAGCGCTCTTTTCCCAACAACGTACCCAAAAAATATTTATTGTGACACTTGCATCAAGCAGTGAAAAAGGAAAAAGGAAGAACGACAAAGGAAAAATGAAGATTTACCAGAAAGAATTGGTTGAAAGCCTCTCCCGGAGCGGGAGAAATTAGAATCAGACTATTCATTACTTCAATCCTCTTCCTTCTAGGTAGAGG
Source organism: Microcoleus sp. CAWBG58 (assembly GCF_020883045.1). NCBI lineage: Bacteria > Bacillati > Cyanobacteriota > Cyanophyceae > Oscillatoriales > Microcoleaceae > Microcoleus > Microcoleus sp. CAWBG58. The sequence continues at coordinate 9,520 of NZ_JAHRFA010000081.1, forward strand.
TCGCTCTCCCATGGTCAACTGTCAACTGTCAACTGTCAACTGTCAACTGTTGAACCTCTCCCTTGCCGTCGCAGCTATTCAACCCAACGCACGCGCACAAAATGAGCTTCCCGTCCCCAGAAGTCCTGAGTGACAGAAATATCAACAATACTCAAATTAAACGGAATAGCAGTTGTGACGTAACGCTGAGCCAGAGCTCCCACATCGGGAGCTAACTGAGCTGCTGTAGCCGCCGCCGCACCCAAACCCAAAAGTTGCAGAATGGGCCCCTTCGGCAGAGCTAAATTGATGCCGACAGCAAGTCCAGCAGTCAGCAGCATCGCCACCGACAAGTTGGTGCCGCAGCGGGGATGTACGGCTAAATCCCACTCTCCGCTGGCAATCCGCTGCAAAGCTAATTGCACTGCATGACGCAACTGTGCAATGTTAACGCGGCCGTACAGATAAAATCCTTGGTCAGTGGACATTCCGCCCAATAACTGATTATCCGCTCTTGCTGTCGGCGTACCGCCAGATTGGCTGAGTACCCAAACCGTAGCGTGTTCCAATGCATGAACTTGGCGCAAAGTCAAGATTTCCTTCAAACCCGGAACAAAATCTAGCTGTCTTAACAAGTCAGCATCTTGATTCCGCTGCGGGGCAAAGTCAAAAGGAATTTGGCTGGCGTGCCCAGAACTAGAAGCAGCATTTGTCGTCATGTCAAAAGGCCTCCACTAATGTCCGATCGCAAATTTTAACAGCTTTTAACAGCGAGATTCACGGTTGAACGCGCTTGCCTGCGCGAAACTCTCCAGAAAAGCGTCTACCTTTAGCATCTGTAATTACGCCTCTACCGTGAGGCAATCCCTTGCGAAATTCGCCTTCGTAGCGAACGCCGTTGGGGAAACTGCAACTACCTTTACCGTCTAGCTTTTCGTTGAAAAACTGACCGTCGCAGCGAGTGCCGTCCGATCGAGTAAACACTCCCCGACCAAATGGGTTTCCGGCGAAAAATTGTCCGGCGTAGCGATCGCCCGTGGCAAAGATAAATTGCCCTTGACCGTGCGGCTGACTGCTTGGAGCGCTGCCACCTACTTGTTGAACAATTTCAAATGTTCCTCTGTAGCGATCGCCCGTGGCAAAAATAGCTTCTCCCCTAACGATCAGACCGTTGCGGAACTCTCCTACCATGCGGTCATCGTTAGCGAACAGGAATGTGCCTTGACCGTTGGGAACCCCGTTACGAAACTGTCCTTCGTAGCGATCGCCCTTGGAGTATACGTATATTCCTTGTCCCTGAGGTCTGCCGTTGACGAAAGTTCCTTCATAATTGTCGCCATTTTCGTAGTTGCACTTGACTCTACCGTTCGGGGGAGAGCCTTCGCAAACCGGAGGGCGCTTTTGTTCTGCTGCTGGCGCCGCCAATGACGATTTAGTATTGGCTAGCAGCGAGAGGTATCCTACCCCCGTGCCAACCAACATGAATATTCCGAGTTGTTTAATTGAGCGAAGCATGACGGTTCTCAATTTTTTTTCTAAGGATTGAGCTAAATTTTGCATTAAATTGGGTTCTGGGCAACTCGGGGAGATTTTTCTCCCACAATTTTAGAAACCTCTACACCGTTTTCTTCTAGAACCACAATCGGATCGGCTCCTGATTTGAAATCAACCCGTTTGATTAGCACCTGCCCGCTAGCAACCCGCTGTCCTACTTTGATATATCGACTTGTTGGCTCGTTAGGTGCTTTCACAATTACCAGTATGTCATTACCAACTCTAACTACGCCACTAACTTCAACTCCTTTGGCATTGTCTGTCGAAGGCGGTGGCGGTGGTGGTGCGGGGGGTGCGGGGGGTGGTGGTGGATTCGGGTCTTGCCACGATGGCGGCGGTGTTAATTCCGGCAGCTTGGGCAGACCGGGCAATTCTCTGGTGGCGATGTTGGGAATGTTGGGAGGGCGTGGTGGGCCGGGCGGGCGGGCGGCGATCGCTGGCGGGCGTCCCGGTGTCGCGGCTGGTCGTCCCGGTGTCGCGGCCGGTCGTCCCGGTGTTGCTGCTGGTCGTCGCGTCCCTTGGGGGCTTGCCGTCGTGCCTCTTGGGAAGCCCGGTATAGAGGGAACTCCCGGTATTGATGATGCCGGAGCTCCTGCTATGTCTGGGGAACCTGCTGGTCTGGATCCTGGGCGTCCTGGTCTGGTACCGGTGCCGCCAGTGGTGCCTGTTGGGAACCCCGGTACAGAAGGCAATCCCGGTATTGATGCCGGATTTCCCGCGACGTTTGGGGCACCTGCTGGTCTGGATCCTGGGCGTCCTGGTCTGGTGCCGGTGCCGCCGGTGGTGCCTGTTGGGCTTCCCGGTATAGAGGGTATTCCCGGTATTGATGCCGGATTTCCTGCGACGTTTGGGGAGCCTCCTGGTCTCGCTCCGGGGCGTCCGGGAGCTGCTTGGGGACGCGCTGAAATTGGCGCCCGCCATTGGGGTATGGGGGTTAGGGGCAGGTTGGGAAGACTTGACACCTGTGCGGGGCTTTGAGGTTGGGGAAGTTGGGCAACTGTGCCGCCCCCCGGTGCCCTTTTCGATCCCGGTACTGGCGTCCACCGAGCTGGGTTTCTCTCGTCTGGCAGCTTGGGCAGACTTGGAACTTGTCTGACTGGGAGGTTGGGGAGTTCGTTGCCCGCTGTCCCGCCACCGTCTGTTTTGAGTGGTTGAGGGGGAAGGACTGAGAATGGGTCATTTGCTTGGCCGGGGACAGATGTCTGTGGAATTGCCCTTGGGGCTGTCTTTTTGCCATCAATGTCTGCTTGAGCTTGTCTGGCGCGATCGTCAGGGTTTGTCGATCGGATCAAGCCGGGGGGCTGGGCCGCTACTACTGGAGAGGGGAATGTCTGAGCTCCTGGTGTGGGACTTGCCACACCCCCGGTCGTTCCGGGAGCGTTGGCTGCTGGTGCCCCTGGTGTGGCACCGGGACTGATAGTAGGACTAGGAGTGGGACTGGCTGTGTCGCCACCCCCGTCGCCGCATCCCCCGATCGAGAAAGCCAGCATTCCTATAGTTGCAAAATATAAAAGTTTACGCATTACCGATCGTCCCCAAACGCCTGACTTTTAAGTGATCCAAATGGCAATTGCAGTTGCTGCCATTTGCCGCTTTTCAGTTTACCTGGTTTGATGGTATGCGATCGCTTTTAAATTGCCAAGTTTTCCGGACGATTTGATATTGAGGCGGGCCCTGGGTTTTCAGGAGCAGGTTAGGATATCAATGGTGGTGGTTCTTGTAAATATTTAACTAATTAGGGCATGGTTATGGTGGCAAAAGTGATTATCCAACGGATTTGGCGATCGGGCATTGTTTCTGTGGCTATTTTGGTAGGTCTGGGATCGGTGGGAAGTGGCAATGTGAATGCTCGTTCACATCAGCCAGAAACAAAGGTGATGGCATTGGTGCCACTTGCAACTTCCCACCAGATCGTGAAGCGGAGCTATCCCGTTCCCCGAAGGGGTTCCCGAAGGGTAGGGAATCGCACTTTCACAGCAGCCTCAGAAGCCAGAAGTGGCAATGTGTATTCTCAGTTTCGCCGGGGCACCTCAAATCCTGGTGCCCAACCGCCAGCCAATCAACCTGCCCCTAGTGGGAATCAAAAGGTATTTCAAGCTAAAATCAAGCGCCGCGCGGGTGGGACACCTGTGATTGATGTGGTATTTAACGGTAACAAGACTTTTGAAATGATTGTCGATACCGGGGCCAGCGGCACTTTAATTACTCAGCGGATGGCTACTGCACTGGGAGTGAGGCAAGTCGGCACTGGGAGAGCGGGGATCGCTGACGGCAGTATTGTCGAGTTCCCCATTGGTGTGGTGCGATCGATTCGGGTTGGGGGTGCTGCAATCCAAAATGTCGAAGTGGCGATCGCCAAACAAATGGAAATTGGTCTCCTCGGTCACGATTTCTTTGGCAATTACGATGTGAAAATCAAAAAAGATGTTGTAGAGTTTTATGTTCGCTGAAACTGAGCCAATTCAGAAAGCAATTATTATTCGCATACTGTAAAGTTATTCGCAGCCCGGTCAAGGCTGTTTAATTTATTTCTTCAGGAACTAGCCAAATGTCGGCGAGTGTGGTATTGTTTTGAGTGTTTACCGATAAGTTGACCGTTGAACAATCCGGCAAAATCCGGCTGTCAAAGCACGGTCAGTGTTGGCACTATCGAGTAACAGCCTCCAACGGTGGATTAACAGTTCAAGGCAAGGCAATCAATTAGACAATTTGCCGATCGGGTGAAAATTAGTTCCCAAAATGCTGTAGCTGGGGAATTATTGTTAGCGTTGTTGAGCCGCTGTACAAAATCTATGAGCGGAAGATGTTCCGCAAAATCGGCAATAATGACGATCGAGAAATTAATTATTGTAAATAGGGTATTGGCATGGCACAAACGTCTGTATCTCCTGTAGTGCTGATTATTCTAGATGGCTGGGGTTATCGTGAAGAAAAAGACGGAAATGCGATCGCACAGGCGAAAACACCCGTGATGGACAGTCTCTGGGCAGCTTATCCCAGAACTCTGATTAACACATCAGGTCGGGCGGTAGGGCTTCCAGACGGGCAAATGGGCAACTCGGAAGTCGGTCACTTAAATCTGGGCGCCGGCCGGGTGGTTCCTCAAGAGTTAGTGCGAATCTCGGATGCTGTCGAAGACGGTTCTTTGCTCGACAACGGGGCGCTGGTTAAACTTTGCGAGGAAGTGCGCCATCGGGGCGGCAAGTTACACCTGACCGGTCTTTGTTCCGAGGGTGGGGTACACTCGCACCTGAGTCACATTTTGGGTTTGCTACAGCTAGCAAAAGCACAGGGAATTTCTGAAGTTTGCATCCACGCGATTACAGACGGCCGCGATACTACTCCGAAAGATGGTGTAGAAGCTCTCAGCAAGATAGAAGGTTATATCAAACAGGTAGGAGTGGGTCGGATTGCTACCATCAGCGGCCGCTATTACGCGATGGACAGAGACAAACGCTGGGATCGGGTGAGCCGCGCTTATGAGGTAATGACGGTTGAGAGCGCACCTGACGGTCGATCGGCAGTTGATGTGTTGCAGGCCTCCTATGCGGTCGGAGTGACCGACGAGTTTGCAGTTCCGACTCGCATTGCCCCCGGCGCGGTGGCATCCGGGGATGGGATGATTTTCTTCAATTTTCGCCCGGACAGGGCTAGAGAGTTGACTCAGGCCTTTGTAGCGCCAGATTTTAAAGGCTTTGAACGATCGTTAATTGAGCCTCTGACTTTTGCGAGTTTTACTCAGTATGACCCCAAACTGTCGTCGGTACTGGTGGCTTTTGAACCCCAGAATTTGAACAATATTCTGGGTGAGGTGATTTCTAACCACGGTTTGCGACAGTTGCGGACAGCGGAAACTGAAAAGTACGCTCACGTGACTTATTTTTTTAATGGGGGTCTGGAAGAGCCTTTTGAGGGGGAAGACCGCGAGTTGGTGCAGAGCCCGATGGTGGCGACTTACGACGAGGCGCCGGAGATGTCGGCGGCTGAGGTGACTGATGTGGCGCTGGAGGCTTTGTCCAAACGGATTTATTCGTTTGTGGTGCTTAACTACGCTAACCCGGATATGGTTGGTCATACGGGGATGGTGGATGCGACGATAATTGCGATACAAACTGTGGATAAATGTTTGGGGCGGCTGTTGACCGGGATTTCCAAAGCTGGGGGAACGGCTATTATTATTGCTGACCACGGAAATGCTGAGTTGATGTTCGACGAGGATGGGAATCCTTGGACGGCTCACACTACTAACCCGGTGCCCTTTATTCTAATAGAAGGCGAAGGTCTGAAAATTCCAGGTCACGGAGGAGATGTTGCTCTCAGGGCGGACGGCTGTTTGGCCGATGTGGCGCCGACGATTTTGGAACTGTTGAAGTTGCCTCAGCCCCAAGAGATGACTGGGAAGTCTATGATTCAAGCTGCTGAATTTGAAGTTCGGGCTAATCGCACTCCGGTGCGGGTGCGGCTTTAGCAAGTGTGGGCTCACACTTGGGCCCAGGTACGTTGTTGGGCTTTAGCCCTCTTTCCTAATCTTATAAAGAGGGCTAAAGCCCAACAACGTACCTAATTTGTGTGACGACAATAAAACCACCCTGCCTAGCCCCCCTTAACAAGGGGGGACAAGAAATGGATCGAAGTCCCCCTTTTTAAGGGGGATTTAGGGGGATCTGGCCTCGGCGACAAACGAGAGATAGAAAGATTTTCAGGCGATTGTTGACACGACAAAAGGCTGTCGCCTGTCTCTAAGCGCGGTTGTGCGCGATCGACTAAATTTGATATGATAATGAATTGCCAATTACTAATTACCAATTACCCTAAATTATGAATATAGTTTCTGTGTTACAAGTTATCTGGTCTTTGTCTGCCTTAGGACTTGTAGTTTTTGTCTTGCTGCACAGTCCTAAAGGCGATGGCATTGGAGGGATTGGCGGACAAGCTCAATTATTTACGAGCGCTAAGAGTGCGGAAACAACTCTCAACCGGATTACTTGGGGTCTGTCTATTGTGTTTATGGGTTTGACTATTATTTTGAGTGCTGGTTGGTTGACTCCTAAATTATAAGATTAGGATTTTTAACCGCAGATGAACGCAGATAAACTTTATATAATTTGCATTTATCTGCGTTTGTTTGCGTGTATCTGCCGTCAAAAAAATGCGCTGGAAAGTTAGGATAAAGCCTCGATTGCTCGGAGGCTTGAGATTTGCTTTATTATGTTGTTGCAGCCTGATAATTTTGACTCAGGTTAATACTCGTGCCGTGAGTCTTGCTCCTCTCCCCAATAATTGGCCCCTTCCACAGGTTCACCCTTTGCCACCAACCCTGGCTAATTGGCAAGATGCAACTAATAGCGGCGATTATTTCGATCGCATTAAACAGCCAAATGTCGGTCATTTGCTATGGTCGAAGTTCCCGATTTTGGTGTATGTGGAGCGTCCGGTTGATGGGAACAAGTCTGAAGAATGGATAGCAACGGTGTTGGGTGTTGTGCGGGAATGGGGGGTTTATTTGCCTTTGCAAGTCGTGGATAGTTCCGAGGCGGCTGATATTAGAATTTTACGTCAGGCTCCGCCTTTGCGTCAAGGGCTTTTGCGATCGCGCTCTGGGGAGGCTACCTATGAGTTGTACAATCGTCGGGATGGGGAGAAAACTGTTTTATCTCATCGGTTTGCGGTTTATTTGAATCCAAATCAAGTGGGTAAATATATTCCGGCGACAGCGCGGCATGAGTTGGGGCACGCATTGGGAATTTGGGGCCACAGTTTGCTGGAAACTGATGTACTTTATTTTTCTCAGGTGCGGAATCCTCCGGCTATTTCGGCGAGGGATGTTAATACTTTGAAGCGGGTTTACGAACAGCCGACTCGCTTAGGTTCGTAGTGAGGACTTTAGTCCGCATCAAAATTACAGGACAGCCGACTCGCTTAGGTTCGTAGTGAGGACTTTAGTCCGCATCAAAATTACAGGACTGAAGTCCTCACTACGAACCTTTGAAAAACACAATAATTAATAGGAAACAGAATAATAATGAAAGATGAATGTTTTGGAATTGTTCCAATCTTTGGAAAAGAAGCGGAGCGTTTGTTTTTGTTGATTCAACATCAAGCAGGACATTGGGCGTTTCCTAAAGGTCACGCGAATCCGGGGGAAACTCCAGCGGAAACGGCTAGGCGGGAATTTGCGGAGGAAACTGGTATATCGGATTTTGAAATCCTGGATGAGCCGAGTTTTACGGAACATTATTCCTTTGTTAAGGATGGCGAGGAAATTGACAAAACTGTGACTTATTTTTTAGGCTTTGTTAATTCGATGGATGTGGTTTTGCAAGTTGAGGAAGTTCAAAATCATGCCTGGGTTTCTGCTGAGGAATCTGTTAAGTTGATTACTTTTGATGCAAACCGCCAAATGTTCGGGGAGGTTAAGGCATATTTGGACGGGAGGAAGGAAAAATAAGAGAAAGATAATATAAGCAATCAAATTTTGATGCGGACTGAAGTCCTAGTCATGAAAAATGCGGACTGAAGTCCTCACTACGAACCTATTTTCTGGGTTTGTAGTGAGGACTTCAGTCCTCTGATTTTGATGCGGACTGAAGTCCTCACTACGAACCTATTTTTTGGGGTTTGTCATTGAGAAACCCGGTAAATTTTGTGATGCCGGGTTTTTTAAGTGTCAGTATTTGGACGGGAGGAAGGAAAAATAAGAGAAAGATAATATAAGCAATCAAATTTTTATGCGGACTGAAGTCCTAGTCATGAGAGATGCGGACTGAAGTCCTCACTACGAACCTATTTTCTGGGTTTGTAGTGAGGACTTCAGTCCTCTGATTTTGATGCGGACTGAAGTCCTCACTACGAACCTATTTTTTGGGGTTTGTCATTGAGAAAC
>NZ_JAHRFA010000081.1:18035-30116 GCF_020883045.1 Microcoleus sp. CAWBG58
CCGGTAAATTTTGTGATGCCGGGTTTTTTAAGTGTCAGATTTTTTTAGCTAATTGTGCCGCGAATCTGAGATTATTTGTTAATTTTCTGGGCTTTGGCGTGATGTTGCAGGCGAGCGAAAACGTTGTAGGCGTCGGGGCCGGGATTACCGTGTTCTATAGCGCCGTCGATGGGGCCGTCGATGGCTTTCCAAGCAGGAATTCCGCCTTTTAATTCTGCTACTTTTCTAAAGCCGGCTGCGCGTAGAAGATTGGCTGCTTCAGCAGTTTGTTCGTCGGTTTCACCGTAGATGTAGATGTCGCGAACGGGTTCTAGGCTGGCTTTTGCTCGCTCTACTAATTCGTCCATTGGCATTGGTGCGGCGCCGGTAATGCGGCTTTTGTCGAAACTTTCAAAATCGCGGACATCAACGATTGTCAGTGCGGGTTCGCCCCAATCTAAGCGGGCTTTGAGGTCGTGGCAGGATACTTGGGCTTTTAAACCGGGAGGGGTGGGAGTGAAATCTGGCAGTTTTTCTTTGATGTCTGCAATTTGATCGGGAATAGTTTTCATGGGTAAAATTCTCTTCTATGCTTCGATCGCAATGTAACAAGATATTTCGGTTGAATTCGTCTTTCTAAAGGCTGAAGTGGGGATCGAACTAAAGTCACACTTAAGGTGAATTGCTGCTAGTTGACTGCGGTTGGGAGCGCTATATTTGTTGAGGTTGCTAGGTTTTTAGTTGACAGTTGATAGTTGAAAATAGACAGCGACCTCTACCTGGCATGAAGAGAATTAGAGTAATCAATCGTCTGATTTTAATTTTTTCCGGGCTTGGGGCTTTCAACCAATTCTTTCTGGTAAGTGGCGTTGATTCCGATTGTTTTGATTGAAATGTTCGATCGCTCTTATTGACTGTAGATATTTTGAAGTGCGATCGATCGTCCAACCACTTATTGTATCAAATAATCAAATTTTAGTCAATGCCAATTATTTTTAAATGAAGTTTGCATGGGTTGTGCGCGGTCTCGCGCGCTATTTTGCTGAGAAGTTGAGATGTTTTTTAGCAAAATTTCTGGTAAGATTTGATACTAACAATAGGGATTTAAAGGTATACATATGTCTGAGCAAAATGAAATTGCTGTGTCTAAAACTTTGACACCGGAAGAGCAAGCGGTTTGGGATGCGAAGGCGAAAGTTCGGGTATTGCTGAATTTGTGGGATTTGGGTGGGGGTCAGATTCCGGTTAAAAAAGGGGATTTGACGAAGCGGATTGTCCGGACTAATGAGACGAGTCAGAAGTATCTGGAAGTGCTCGCGCAGTTGCAGGAATCCGGGGCGATCGAGTATTCGCTGGTAAATCGGGTGACGCGGGTGGAGTTGAGTGCGAAGGGGAAAGAGGTTTTAGCGCAGGGCTTGAAAAGTCGAGATTCTCTGTTTGAGTTTGATGGTTCTCAAATCGGTACGCGGCTGGGAAATGCTTTGCTGAAGTGGATTCGGGCTCAGGATAGTGCGACGAGTGTTGCTGTGGAGACGGGGAAAAAGGATTCAGGGGCGATCGGCTCCTATGACGATTTTAAGTCTGTGGCGTTGGATGTATACGACAGCTTGAACCGGGATTATAACTTAGACGATTTAGTGCCGATTTATCGGATGCGGCGGGCGATCGGGGAAAGGGTAGGGCGATCGCAATTCAATGAGTGGCTGTTGGAAATGCAGGCTAATGACATTTTGCAGCTAATGTCCGGAGAAATACCAGACATTACCCCAGACAAACGCGAGGACTCAATCACCATCTCGGGCGTTGGATTTCGTAACTATGCCAAGCGCTTGAACGCCTAAAATGACCCTGAATCTTTTTGTAGTTCGTCACCTCACACCCAATCATTATGGAAAATTCAGTCGCATCACCCATAGAGGCTCTCAACGCTGCTATCCAAAGTCACAACCCATTTAGCAAAACTAGGATTGTCACAGAACAGGATGTCTGGGGAAAAGGATTCCCCGATGTTCCCACTCTCAACAAACACGCTTCTGATGCAGTTTTTCAGGCCGTTGAGCAGGTGCGAACAAGTCAATCGAGTCAAGAAAAAGTGACTTCACTTGCTATAACTGCTCAACCTGGAGTTGGTAAAAGTCATATTCTCAGTCGGCTACGGCATCGACTTGAACGCGATGGTGGCGCTTCATTTGTTTATGCAAGCGTCAATAATTACACCGACTTAAACCTGATTAAGTACCAATTTCAGCAAACCTTAGCAAATAGTTTGAGTTACACAGCAAATCAAGAGGTGATGCAGTGGCAAGAAGTAGCATCAGCAATGGCAAACGAAGGCTTGAAAGCTATAAATGCTGATGCTCCAAGTCTTTCACCCGCCAATCTTCTCGACCGATTTGACAAAGTATGTGCTAGTTGGGCAGCTAAAAATAAGAGTTTTATGAACACTCTGAGTCAAAAAGTTTGCCAAACAAAGCCTAATGCTGATCCTTATATTGTTCGGGCTGTTTTGTGGACTCTTTCAAAGATTCAGTCAGCTTTTGCAATCAGATGGTTGTCAGGTGAGGAGCTAGATAAGTCTAAAGCTGACGAACTGGGATTGCCCGCTAATTATGGTAAAACAAATCAAGATAGAGAAGCTGAAGCTCTTAACAATGTTCAGCAAATATTGAATTTGGTGAGTTACTACAACCCAGTCATCATTTGTTTTGATGAAATAGATGTTAAAAATAACTCTACCGATGATGGTTTGCCAACAGAAATGGTAATTGCTGATTTAGTTAAACGCCTCCACGATACTCTCCATCAATCGGAACTCGGTCAAGGAGTTGTCATTCTGACAGTAATGTTGCCCGATACTTGGACACAGAAAATTAAACCGATGTCTGGCGGTACACCAGCTCGACTATCAACACATACAAAAGGAAAGCCAATAGAATTAAACTTTCTGGATAGCAATTCAATGATAGAGATAGTAACTCTATGGCTGAAAGATTTCTATGAATTCAGAAATTTAAAGCCTCACAACCAGCTATATCCTTTTGAAGAAAATCAACTCAAAGAATACGGCAAAAAGAGATCTACGGTACGGGAAGCTTTGACATGGTGTGAAGAGAACTTTAAAGTTTATAGACCTGCTCTTCCAGAAGCTCCTCTCGATCGATTTGAACTTGCCCTCAGGGAACTTGAGTCAGGGCTTGTAGATTATATGGAGAATAATTCCATAATTTCTAAAGCTCTTTGCTTTGGTTTTGAAACGTTGAAAGGTCAGACAATCGAAGGAGTATTGATTGAAGAGGTTACTACTGAAATCAAGCCAAAAGCCAAAAATAATGATTGTATTAACTTTAAAGTTATTGGCACAGAAAATGGAAAAGTTGTCAAAATTGGTATTGCAGTAATCCAGTCTTCTCAAAATGAATTAGTTGCCGGACTGAGGCGCTTAATAGATTACGAAAGATTTGACTTGACTCGCGGTTGTTTAGTCCGTTCTCCAGCCAAAATCGAAACAATAAAGAAGACTGCTCAAGCATACAAGTTACTTGAACAACTTGTATCACCTCAAGAAAGAGGTGGTGAAATCGCAGATTTGATAGAAGAGCAAATAAAACCTCTAATCGCTGTTTATTCTGTTTGTAAAAAGTGCAGAGACTATAATTTAACGGAAAATCAAGTTTTTGATTTCATCTTTCAGAAGCAGCTAACTCTTGACAATCCTTTACTGCGAGAGATATTGAGCGATCCATCTGGTATCATGCCTGTTGTTGATGATGAAGATGAACGTCAACTTTTAGAAGACCTTCTTAATCCACCGACTATTGACAATGCAGATGAATCGGATGATTTGAGTGATTTATTTAGTTGATCATGAGTATATCTGTTTCGATTTACAATGCTCTGCGTCTACCTGCTGCTGATGTTGAGGCGTTAATTTTAGGGCGATTAATTGTGGCTATGCCCCGGAAATTCATTAATCCGGGGCAGAAGTTTGCTTTGTATCCCGCCAATATCTCGATTAATTTGCTAGCCCACGAGCAACATTATCGCTCAAGTTTTTTGCCAGTCGCTAAAAACGCACTTGCTCAGTTAAATTCTGAAACGGTTTTGATAAAAGCTTGGGCTAGGTGCGAATTGTGCCAAATGCTGAACGATCCTGAATCATTAGAAGCTTTGTCGCAGTTAACAGTTTGGACAACAGAGGCATTACAGCAAACTCTCCTAGAAAAACCTTATCTTTTTATAGCTTATCTTCGCGTCTATTTGCTGTCTCAGCCGTTTGAAATTCCAGTGCATCCCAGTGGCAATTTTGTATCTTTGCCAAAATCCCTAACTGTGACTGATTCAACGCCTGTGTTGAGCGAGTCTATCTTCGCTAAACGCCGTCAACAACTGGAAAAACTAGAGCCGCCAGAACATCCAGAATTGGAAGAGTTGCAAAGTGCATTAGTGCATTTATCCACCACTAACCCAAACGCCAAACAACTAGATGCAGAAATCAAAATATTTCTAGGTTGGTCAGAAAATTCACCTACAGCAAAACCAGATCCTGATTTAGATTGGATTAAAACGATCGCACAAATCGGCAACTCTAGCGATGGTAATACATTTGAAAAATTAGTCCGCCAAAGTTTGGTCAAGCTAGGATTTGCCAATTCTAACAATAAACCTAAAGCTAGTCTCAATCCAGAATCAACTGGCGGGGCGGGTGGTTTGGACTTTTATTGTGAGACTCCATATCCAGTAGCGGGAGAGTGCAAAGCTAGCAAACATGAAAGTGTACCTAATAGTGTTACCGCTCAACTAATTCATTTAGGTTTGACTCACTTGGGTCAAGATAGGTTCGATCGATCGGTTAAAATTATTTTAGCGGCTGGGCCTTTAACTAATCCAGCTAATCTAGCAGCTATTGGTAGTAAAATGAATGTAATTCGCCCTGAAACATTGCAAAAATTAGTTGAACTGAAAGCTAAGCAACCAGGTTCGATCGATTTATTACAGTTAAAGCCTTGTTTAGAACAACAGCCGTTTGGTGAGGAAGCCGATGCTAAGGTTAATCGCTATATTGATGATGTGCGGGAAAAGCTTAAAGTGCGATCGTACTTAATCGAACTCGTGAAAAATCGTCTAGAAATCCCAGGTGTTAAAAATACTGGAGTTGATGCTCTTCATGGCGCATTTTATGCTAACCCCAATCCACCTAAGCAATTGGGGCATGAAGAAATGCACGAAATTTTAATAGAACTTTCCTCACCACTTACGGGTTACTTGGGACGAATTAAAGGAGAGAATTGGCGGAGCGATCGCTTTTATTTCCTGCGCGACTTGTTGCTAGAGGATTGAGATACGCGGGATAGCTTCACCTCCTAGATCCAATTTGCTAAACAGAATCAGGATCTATATTCAACTCCCGCAACCTCGCTGCCAATCTTTCAGCTCGTTGTCGGAGTTCCAACAATCGTGCTTGTTCTTCCTTAATCAACCCTTCAACTAATGGTGGACAAAGTATTTCATTGACTGATAATCTCAGATTGGGAAATACTACAGATACCATTTCTTCTCCCGGCAAGTAATTTACCTCTTCATAAATGTCATCACCTTCGAGAAATGACATAACTCGCACCCGCTGCCTGTTTTGTGTCGGGTCAACAATCATATATTCCGGTACGTTAGCTAAGTTGTACTCTACTCGTTTAGTTATATAATCGACGCGCCGATCTTGGCTCACCACTTCTATTACTAATAACGGCGTTTCATCAAAGCCAAGGATGCCGGAACCGGGTCTTGCAAGAGCTTGTTCCCACAAACTTTGAGTGCAAACAACTACATCGGGAATGCGGGATGTAGCATCTTCTGTTCTGACTCCTACAGAAGTTTTTACTACTAAATCAAGATTGTGTTCAGCGAGATAGCGCTGTAGTTTGTAAACCCAATATTCGCAGATGCTTGTATGTAATGCGCTAGCCGTTGCCATTGGTATTAATTTGCCTTTGTACAGTTCGTATTGTACATCAGCTTCTCCTTGATAAACTCTGTATTCTTCAAAGGTTAATGTGGGAGAAGTATCAACTTCTTTTTCTTCTAAAACTGGGGTGATTGATTGAGACATGGGTTTTGGTATGAGTTGATTTTTATATAGTTTAGGAATTCGCAACTGATACACTCTAATTTGTTTGTAGGGTGCGTCATATCATGTCCGGTCGATCGCAGGTGATACGTTGGGCAGGGCGCAATACGGTTTACTTAAGATGGTCATTGCGAGGAACGAAGCAATCTCCGTATCTATTTTTCGTAGGGTTTTACCCCCAGGGAACTCTTAAGTAAACGGTATTGGGGCAGGGCGGGTTTACGAGATTTCTGGTTTTTATTACATATCTTGGCGAACCCGCCCCTACGGAAATAACGGTCAATCGATCGCAATTCCTAATAATTCTTATTGTATAGCAACCACCACAAAGGTGTAACTATTAACTGTCAACTGTCAACTGTCAACTGTCAACTGCTATAGATCGGTTTACCATTTGGGCGATCGCCTCAACAAGGCCGTAGCAGCCTCACTGCTGAGAGGTCTAGAGAAAAAGTACCCCTGACCGTACTCGCAGCCGATCGCCCGCAGTTGAGCCAATTGCACGGCGGTTTCGACACCTTCTGCGACTACCTCCATCCCCAGGCTGCGGGCTAGCATGACGATCGCCCGCACGATTTCCAAATTTTCGCCGGCTTCCCCGATGCGACTGACAAAAGAGCGATCGACTTTCAAAATATTAATCGGGAATTTGTGCAAATAACTCAGAGACGAATAACCCGTGCCAAAATCATCAATGCACAGCGCAATCCCCAACTCCCTCAACTGCGAAAGCATCGCCGCGGCGGCTTCCCCATCTTCCATCACCACAGTCTCGGTAATCTCCAACTTCAAACAGCGAGCATCAACACCCGTTTCCTGCAACACTTGCTTGATTTGCTCGATCGACTCTGGTTCCGAAAACTGCCTCCCCGAAAGATTGACTGCTACTGTCAGCGGCGAATTTCCCACAGGCAAATTCAAACTCTGCCACTCAATAATTTGGCGGCAGCTTTCGTTCAAAACCCACAAACCTAAGGGCATAATTAACCCAGTTTCCTCCGCCATCGCAATAAATTCCATCGGGGAAACTAAACCGCGTTCCGGGTGCAGCCAGCGCACCAGCGCCTCAAATCCGATCGTCGAGCCACTTTTCAAACAAACTATCGGCTGATAATAAACAGTAAAAGGACATTCCAATTTAAGAGGAGCCAATTGTGATTTTGTACGCTCCAACTTCCAGTCAATTTCACATACAGGCGAATTTTCCCCCGCCACCCCACCTGGGAAATCCACAATCGAATATGTCAAATTCAGTTCTTCAATCGACTGCCGCAAATCGTTTTCTAAGTGCATCAAAGCCACAGCCCGAGTGTGCATTGCACTCGTAAACACTTCGTAACGAGCTTTACCGAGAGCTTTTGCCCGGTACATCGCAATATCAGCATCGCGCAAAATATCTCCAGGCCACTGATATTTGTCGGTACTCATAGCAATGCCGATGCTAGCAGTAATTAAAACTTTATGACCTTCTAAATATAGCGGTCGTTCGATCGCCTTCAGAATTCCCTTTGCTTGGGCGATGGCTTCATCCACACCTTGAATTTCTTCCAGCAAAATCACAAACTCATCTCCCCCCAGACGTGCCACCGTATCTCCGGGGCGCAGACAAGTCAACAGACGGCGGGCCACAGCTACCAACAGCCGATCGCCCGTGCGGTGTCCCTGGCTGTCATTAATCACCTTAAACCTGTCCAAATCCAGAAATAGCACCGCAAATTGAAAGTTCGGATGCCGTTTGACGCGGGCAAAAGCTTGGCCCAACCTGTCAGTCAACAAAGCGCGATTCGGCAACTCCGTCAGCGCGTCGTGCAAAGCATCGTGCAACAATTGGTCTTCAGCCGCCTTCCGTTCAGTCACGTCGTGACAGTTGACGACAATTCCCCGCACCGAAGGTTCAGAGAGCAAATTCGTCGCCACCGCTTCCAACACGCACCAGAAACCCTGTTTGTGCCGCACCCGGTATTCCGCCAATCCCAGCCCAACTCTCGGCATTTGGATGACACCTTTAAACACTTGATCCACCATTGGCAATTCATCGGGGTGAATCAACTCAAACACAGACCGGCCGAGGACTTCGGCCGTCGGATAGCCCAAAATCCGCTCTAGGGAAGGAGAGACATAGCGACAAAAGCCTTTGTCGTCGAGAATTATAATAATGTCTCTGGCATTTTCAATCAGCGATCGAAAACGCTTTTCGCTTTGTCGCAGTTCTTGTTCCGTGCGCTTGCGATCGGTAATGTCGGTATTCATGTAAATTAGACCGACAATTTTGCCTGTAGGGTCTTTAATCGCATCGGCCCGCAGCAGCACTTGCAAAATTTTGCCGCTTTTTGTGCGGTTGGTAATTTCACCAGACCAAGAATAACCTCTGGCGATCGTATCGAGAACCTCCGAGGCGACGGCGGGGTCAGCAAAAACTGCCGGTATACCTCCTGCGAGTTTAAATTCCTCTGCCGTTTCCCATTCAAATAGCTGAGAAAACGCTTGATTTTGATAGATGTGAGTGCCGTTGGCATCGCTAATGCCGATCGCGTCGCTCGAACTTTCCACGGCCTTGCGAGTCAGCACCAGAGCTTCTTCTGCCCGCTTGCGTTCGGTAATGTCAATCCCTACCAGACAAGCTGCATTCCCGCGATCGTACTTTTGAGCCACAATCAAATAATGTCCCGCCGACTGTCCGCCCTCCGTTTTCACCTTAGCGCTGAGTTCTTTAACCGCTTCCGTAGCGTCGCCGGCAAAAAAATCCACCACAAAAGAGTGAAACTCCAAGCTAGCGCCCAGAAAACCGATATCTTGGCCGACAAAGGCCGACGGCGACAAACCGTGCAGTTTAGCTAAGTGGTGGTTGACGCCCAAATAGCGCAAATCCGAGCTAATCCAAGATACTATGCCCGGAACTGCTTCCAAAATCGTTTGCAGTTGGTCGTTTGCTTGCTGCAAAGCTTCCTGCACTTCGATGCGTTCGGATAAGTCGGACTGAGTTCCGACGAAGTGAGTCAAATTACCGCTGCCGTCTCGCACGGGAGATAGGGACAATTTGTTCCAAAAAGGAGTACCGTCTTTGCGATAATTTTTGATTGTTACCTGCAATGCTATGCCTTCGCGCAAGGCTTCGCGGATCTTAGCTACTGTAGTGCGATCGGTATCCGGGCCCTGCAAAAATCGGCAGTTGCGCCCCAAGACTTCACCGGCGCAGTAGCCTGTGATCCTTTCAAATGCTGGATTGCAATAAATTATGGGACAGTCCGGTGCATTGGCGTCAGCAATGATAATACCGCTGGTAGTAGCAGCCAAAGCTCGATCGCGAAGCCACAGTGCTTCAGAAGCCGTATCGCGATCGGCTACGTCCCCCACTTCATCTAAATTATAAATTGACTGGTTATCCCGATTTCCCATCAGCCAAACTTTCAAGCCAACCTTTGCAATTTCCGAGTTGCTTCTTACTTTAACGTTTTTCAGGACTCGCGAACGTAGATTGCATCTTTGCCTTTAACTAAGCGGGATTTCACCTTAGTTGTTAGTTGTATTTTCTGCGCTTCCTGTGTCGGCATTTACACAAAGCGCATCTTCACTGCCAAGAGTGAAAACCCCTCAATTCCTCTCCCCCTCTACCCCTCTCCCCCTCTGGGGAGCGCTCCGTCAATCAGGATGTGCAGCAACTTATTTACCAGGAGTCGCAGATTGACCGGGCGTATTAATCAAGGGTAGAGCCTCGTTGCTCCCCATTACTGTCGGAAACTGACCGTTCCATTTGTCGATCGCTTGCTGCTGCAAAATTTCGGGAGTTGAAATACCCGCACGCTTATCGAAGCGATTATAGTGCAATACGGTTTACTTAACACTATTTATGCCCGGAGATCCCCCTCGCATCCCCCTTAAGAAGCTATGCTTTATAAACATCTTTCTTAACAAGAAAGTTGACAAAAATCAACATCTGTGATGTTAAACGATCGGGCGATCGCCCAGGAATGAGGTTAAAATGATCAATCAATGGGTAAGGGAAGAATTAGAAAAAACTGAATTGGGAGACGCAAGAAGGACAAATAGATTCATGAAAATTGTTTCTAATTTGAGCAATAAGCCAGAATCTAGCGTCCCAGAAGCTAGTGGAACGTGGGCAGAAACTAAGGCTACTTACGATTTCTGGGATTCACCATATATCAAACCCCACGAAGCTTAGGAAAGGACACGTATATGCGACGCTTTCAAGAATTAAAAATCATCAAATTATCTTGGCAATACAGGATACAACGGAATTAAATTATACTACGCATGAAGCAGTCAAAGGAGTCGGATATCTTGATAATAAATATGCTCATGGATTGAAAGTACATTCAAAGGAGGCAGCAACAACAGAGGGGCTACCATTAGGCATTATCGACCAATATGTCTGGGCAAGAAAGCCAAAATATCTAGGTAAAGCTGCTGAATGTTCTCAAAAATCAACTGAAGAAAAAGAGAGTCAAAGATGGCTTGATGGTTTAAAAAATACATTATCTATCATCCCTGATTCACAACAAGTAGTCACAATTGCTGACCGAGAAGCCGAGTTTTATGACTTGGAAGGTCTCTGCGAACCGTGAGAGAGTAGATTTTTTGATTCGAGCTACTCAAAACAGATGTTTAGAGTCTTCATCGAACCATCTTAAAGAAGAGATGGAATTGGTCGAACCGCAAGCTTGTAAGTAGGTAGGCGGGAAAAAACCAATCTATGTAACAAAACATTAAGCTACTTAATTGGAGTTAAACTTAAGACGTTCAGTGGTGTAGTTTCCCCTCTGTCCTCTAGCTTCTACTCCATGAATTACGGCATAGGCGAGTTCTAATTCATCATCAAACATTTGTCCTGCTAACTCATCTTTCTTAATGTGTTGCCACTCCAATTCAATGGGGTTCATTTCCGAACAATACTTGGGCAAAAAGAAGATATATAAACCTTGCTTTTCCCAATGTGGCCATAACTCTTGGACTTCTTTGCATCGGTGTATTGGGCCGTTGTCTTGTACAATTACTCTCGGTCGTCCAATTTCAGCAGCTTCCTTCGCTTCTCGCTCCATCATTTTAATATAAGCTTTTCGATCGACACCCCCAATTACTAAACCATAAATAAAACTGATTAAGAGTTGAAGAAGTCCTATAATACTTAGTCTACGACCACGCCGTTTCGTTTGTTCTAATCGTTTCTGCTCACCTATTTCGTAATAAGTATAGCCTGGTTCACTCCACGCACAAAAACCTGATTCATCTAAATACTTTAAGTCAATTCCTCCCGCCGCTGCCTCTAATTGCAACATATCTAAGTCAGATTGCTTCGTTTCTTGTACTATGGGGTCTTGTTTTCCTTTGTGACTTTTTCTGGCTCGTTTCCAAACAACCCTTTTTTTTACTATCCTTCTTAATCGATCGGCACTTAGTTTTACAGAACGTTCTTTTTCTAATTTCTGGACTAATTGAAGACTGTTATATGTTCGTGATTCGTTTTTGAGGGCTTCTTTTAAAAACTCTATATCTTCGTCTTTCCACGTTGGCTTTGCCCCTCAACCAGGCAACTCCCAAAGCCCTTCCATGCCTAGATTCGACCATTTATGTAAAACCTCTCTCACTGTTTGTAAAGTCCAATTAAAATGAGCAGCTATTTTTTCAACGTACCAGCCATGTGCATTTAATCTAATTACTTCTGCTCTATCTTTAACTTTTTGTGGAACATCCGCAGTTCTCAGTTGGAAGAGAGTTTTGTCTTGTTGTTGAGTCAGGAATACCCTTAATCTAGCGCCCATATATTTAGTTACCTCAGTAGATCTATTCTCTTTGTTTACTTATCTTAACATAGTTCGGTTTTTTTGCGCCGACCTACTTACTGTAGTTTAGACTAACCAAAGATGAGAACGGTGGCAAAAGAAGAACTAAAGCCACCGTCCCAGGAGAGAATGAGGGTGAAAAAGAAAACCTATCCACTCCCTAAATGAACAGTGAACGATTAA